>CBFDBF010000245.1:0-3091 GCA_965602975.1 uncultured Gammaproteobacteria bacterium
TTTGCCGTTTGCAGCCGGGCGTGAATTTTGGCTGTTATATCGATTTGCCAACTGTTTTGGTTGTTTAACCATTTAGATCTGGAGAAGAAGATGCCGTCCAAAGTATTGAAGATGATAAAAGATAATGAGGTGAAATTCGTAGATTACCGTTTTACCGACACCCGCGGCAAGGAGCAGCACGTCTCCGTACCTACCACTATGGTCAGCGAAAAGGATTTTGTCGATGGCAAGATGTTTGATGGTTCATCTATCGCTGGCTGGAAGGGAATCAATGAGTCCGATATGGTGTTGATGCCAGATGCAGATAGTGCCGTGCTCGACCCATTCTCCGATGAGATCACCCTTAATATTCGCTGCGACATTCTAGAGCCTACCACCATGGAGGGTTACGAGCGTGATCCTCGCTCGGTGGCACGGCGTGCTGAAGCATATCTGAAATCCACCGGGATTGCGGATAAGGCCTTCTTTGGCCCAGAGCCGGAGTTCTTTGTACTGGATGATGTGCGCTGGGGCGCTGACATGAGCGGCAACTTCTATAAAGTAGATTCCGATGAGGCGGAGTGGAACTCTGAGCGAGTCTATAGCGATGGCAATATTGGCCATCGTCCAACCACCAAGGGTGGTTATTTCCCAGTACCCCCAGTGGACTCCCTGAATGACCTGCGCGCCGCCATGTGTCGGGCGATGGAGGAGATGGGCGTACCGGTAGAGGTGCATCACCATGAAGTAGCCACTGCTGGGCAGTGTGAGATCGGCACCAAATACTCCACTCTGGTGGAGCGAGCCGACTGGGTACAGATCCAGAAATATGTGACCTGGAACGTGGCTCACGCCTACGGTAAGACCGCCACCTTTATGCCTAAGCCGCTGGTGGGTGATAACGGCTCTGGGATGCACGTACATCAATCTCTATCCAAAGATGGCGAGAACATCTTTGCCGGTAACCAGTATGGTGGCCTCTCTGAGATGGCGCTCTACTATATTGGTGGCATCATTAAACATGCACGTGCCCTTAACGCCTTCACCAACGCCTCGACCAACTCGTATAAGCGTCTGGTTCCAGGCTTTGAAGCTCCAGTTATGCTGGCCTACTCAGCGCGTAACCGCTCTGCATCTATCCGTATCCCTTACGATCCAAATCCAAAGGGTCGTCGGGTAGAGGTGCGCTTTCCTGATCCTACCGCCAACCCGTATCTCTCCTTTGCCGCTATGATGATGGCCGGGCTGGATGGTATCCAGAACAAGATCCACCCTGGTGATGCGATGGATAAAGATCTATATGATCTACCAGCAGAGGAGGCACTGGCCATACCGACCGTATGCCATAGTCTGGATCAGGCTCTGGATGAGTTAGATAAAGATCGTGAATTCCTGACCGCCGGTGGTGTCTTTACCAATGACCTTATAGATGGTTATATCGCACTGAAGATGGAAGAGGTGACCCGTATAAGGATGACCACCCATCCGGTAGAGTTCGATATGTACTACAGCCTATAAGCTGTTGTCACAGTGGTATGAACGCCTCCGTCAGCTCTCTGTCGGGGGCGTTTTTTGTTGCGCTGGTCGGTTAAATGCTACATTCGGTCTAGAAAGGGTGTTGTTTTGCCCACAACAGTGGTCTAACCTGAGCATACTATGAATAAATGGCTACCTATTCTACTCTTTCTCTATATGTCGACCGTTTCGGCTGGCATGTACAAGTGGGAGGATGAGGATGGCGATGTGCACTATACTGATCAGGCGCCAGACTCTAAAGCGGAAGAGCTGGAGCTGCCACCAATAAATAGCTATACGGCACCTACGCAGGTAGTTAAGTTGAAGCCAGATAGTGAGCTGGATGGTAAGGGGCCAGCAGAGGCAGTAGTTCCGTATGAGAAGCTCACCATAACCAGCCCCAAGATGAATGAGACCATCCGCAGTAATGAAGGCACTGTTTCGGTAGCTTTCAGCTTGACTCCAGGGGAGCTGCATGAGGGTGACAGCTATCGTCTGATGCTGGATGGACGGGCACAGAGCGGTGCCTCCACCCTAACGAATGTGACACGTGGTTCGCATACAGTCAAAGTACAGATAGTAGATGCCAGTGGAGTATTTAAGCTCGGCTCATCGGCGGTGATCTTTCATCTGCACACACGGGAAACATTAACCAAAGATCTCGGCAACCAGGTTGCAAAGCCAGCTCCCGGTACCATGGGAACCCAAGTAGGCCGCACACCTCAGGTCAAACCATCAGATCCAACCGTAACACCCATTAATGACCAAAATTACGATAGTGGGTTCGACAAAGATCATAGCGGTAATTTTGACAAGAGCTACCCGGGTTCAACGCCTGGTGATTTTAACGCTCCGGCTGGTGCCTCACCCTCTTCCAGCCCCTTTACTGCACCTGCCGGTACCTACGCCAGCCCCAAGTAAAATAAGAAATAGCCTGCTGTACTACACTCCTTATCCTGCATCCATCTAGCAAGTGGGGGCCGGGTTTTGCTCTCTTCCTTACCAAGCAGCAGAGTGCATCTATTTAATGTTATTATCTGCCTCATATTGATATGAGGACGTACATGTGGATAGCAGCAGTATAGATCTTCCCGGGAGTGAGATAGAGAGCATCGAGTTAGATGGTGATCTCCTGGTATTGCGTTTCTCTCGAGCATATATTATTCAGGATATGACCGGTGCGGCAGAGCGTACCCGCTGGTATCAGGCGGGGGAGCTGCGTTTTACCGGGGCGGTGGTTGCGGGTGAGCTGCCGCAGTGCCCCTGCATCTCTGCTGGTGGTGATGTGGGGGAGAATATATATACCTATCGAGATATGTTGCCGCTTCCGCTTAAGAGTAGTGGTCGTGCCAGTTGCAGGTTGCGGTTTGAGGGGCTGGATCAGGTATTAGTGGTGGCAGCGGATGGAGTGGAGTTGGTTATGGATGATCGGCCACGCTATATCGAGCATTTGCAATAGGTCTCCTTCTGCTGTCTGGCCTAGCGGATATTGGATGGCATCGGCAATAACAGCTTAGGGAACCTCTGATTAATACCGTTTATCCCCTCCCCCACAAGTGGGGGACGCCTACAGGGATGTAGGTGAATGGCGTTAGCT
>CBFDBF010000246.1:0-3062 GCA_965602975.1 uncultured Gammaproteobacteria bacterium
GACTGTAGGGGTGGTCGGTTTCTCCCTGCTTGGTTTTTTACCGGTAGTGCGTGGGCAGTCACTGCATCTGCGTCCCCCTGGGGCAATTAAAACTCCGCTGGATGAGCAGGAGTTTCTATCCTCCTGTATTAAGTGTGGCCAATGTGTTCAAGTCTGCCCGGTTTACGCGATTAAATTGGCAGATTTGGATGATGGTTTTGGGGTCGGCACGCCATATATCGATGCCCGTGATCAGGCTTGTGACTTCTCCTGTGATGGCCTTCAATGTGTGCTGGCCTGCCCCACTGGTTCACTTGCTCATGAGCTGGATTATCCGGCCGATACTCGTATGGGTTTTGCCCGATTGGCGCGTCCAGAGAGCTGCTTGGCGGTACTGGGTAAGGGGTTTAGTGGCACTGCCCGTGGCCCCGATTTTAAGGGGATACTACGCTATGATGAAGTCGATCGTTGGAACCCTATCCCGGTAGCAGACTACCCCTATGATCTGGAATTGTGCGATCTCTGTATTCGTCAGTGTCCGATTGAGATCCGTATAACCCAGTGTGCTGAAGATGAGAAGTCTGGGGTTGTAGTTTCAGATGCACGAGTTGCGCAGAAGATGGGTAATGAGTGTCCTCCCCTGCATGCTATTACCTTAGAGCCAAGGGAGATGGAGGATGGTAAGAGTAGAATGTATCCGGTGATCCAGGAGGGGTGCGTTGGTTGTGGTGTATGCGAGATGATCTGCCCTGTGGAGCCGGCAGCAATCGTGATCGATATTGACAAGACTACAGATACAGTAAAGGGGGGTTAGATGAGCTACTTTACTGAATCTCTGCGGCTGTTATTTGGGGCTGAGCCACAAAAACCATCTCCAGAGGAGATCTCTCCATCTACTCAGAAGATCCACGTCTATAAAAAGGCGCATAAGATAACCCTGGAGAAGCTAGAGGCAGAGCTGAAGGCGCATCGCAAAGCGGGGGAGACTACCCGCTGGCGTAACCGTCGCTGGGTTATATTGATACTGGTCAACATGCTGTTTGTGGTCTCCTACTATTTTGATGTGCAGTTGCTGGAGGGTGCGTTGACCGCCTCCCGTTTTGTTGGCTTTCATATGGCAGATCTTAACTCCGCACTACAGGTGATGCTCGCCTTTAAACAGGTGGTTCTGAATCTGGTTATCGGGACCATTACGGTATTTGTTTTTTGGCTATTGTTGGGTGGTCGCAGCTTCTGCTCCTGGGTCTGCCCCTACCATCTACTCTCTGAGTGGGCAGAGATGTTGCACCTATGGTTGGTTGCAAAAAAGATCATTAAAGGACAGACCTTTAACCGTGGAGTTAGGGTGGTTTTTTATGTTGCATTTGTTTTGCTCACCCTGTTTACTGGGTATACCGTATTTGAGACCATATCGCCTACCGGTATTATCAGTCGAGCACTGATATATGGCCCCGGTGTAGCGCTGTTGTGGGTGCTGTTTCTGCTGCTGTTTGAGGTGTTTGTCTCACGGCGTGCCTGGTGTCGTTATGTCTGCCCTATTGGTATAACTTATGGGTTGGTCGGCGCCATATCTCCACTGCGAGTTGTGTATGAACCAGAGGGGTGTCTGTTTGGTGGAGAGTGTCGGGCGGTCTGTCTGGTGCCACATGTATTAGATGCAACCATTCTAGGACGGGCCAGAGATGAGATTGTCCCGATAGGGGCTGATTGTACCCGTTGTGGCATGTGTATAGATGCGTGTCCGGCATCGGTGTTGAAGTTTGAGATTAAGGGATTAAGTAAGCATTTATAAAAACAGTCCAGAGCAATAAAGAGGGTGGAATAGATGATCCGGTTTCAGGGTGTTGTAAAGAGTTTCCAGCGGCATGAGGTGCTGAAGGGGATCGATCTAACTATAGAGCGTGGTCATCGGGTGGCTTTAATCGGCTCTAATGGTGCTGGCAAGACCACCATGATTCGCTGTCTTCTGGGAGAGTACACCAGGGAGGGAGAGGTAACAGTCGATGGCATGGATCCGCGAATAGAGCGGCAGAAGGTGCTCTCCAAGATAGGCTTTGTTCCACAGTTGCCGCCGCCACTAAAAATGCCGGTGGGACAGTTGCTGCGGTTTGCTGCCAGCCTCTGCCATACCGATCCTGCGCGGATGGAAGATGTAGCCCAGCGTCTCGGTCTAGAGGTGGGTGCGATACGACAGCAGCCATTCGTCAAACTCTCTGGTGGGCAGAAGCAGAAACTGCTGATAGCAATTGCTCTGGGGCGTGATAGTGAGCTGTTGGTCATGGATGAGCCAGCAGCAAATCTAGATCCAGAGGCGCGGCATATATTCTTTCAACTGCTGGCAGAGCGGCAGGAGGATGTAGCTATGCTGATCTCCAGCCACCGTCTGGATGAGGTTGCCTCTCTGGTGAATCGTCTGCTGGAGATGGACCGGGGCAAGATAGTTTTGGATGACAAAGTGGCCGATCTGGTGGAGTTATCTAGTCGTCTCTCTTGCCAGATAACATTGACCCGACCGGAAGAGGCCTTTGCCAAGACCATAGGGGAGTGGGGTTTTAGCTCTAGTGATGAGATAAGTTGGAGTGGTTTGGTAGCAGGTCCTGATCGGCTCCGTTTTCTTGGTGTTCTCTCACGTTATGCTGCACTGCTGGCCGGAATTGAGATGCGTGAGGCGAGTGAATCTGACCAGGATGTATTACATTAAAACAGGACTATGGGTGGTCATGCTGGCACTATTTGTTAGTGCCTGCTCTAACGATCCAGGCAGTGGACCGAAAGAGGTGAAGTGGGATCGGGATGTCTGTGAGCGCTGTCGTATGGTGGTGAGTGACCGCCACTATACTGCCCAAGTGCGTTGGCAGCCTGAGGGGAGGCGTTCTCAGGTGCGCTTTTTTGATGATATAGGGTGTGCCGTGCTCTGGCTGGAGGATAAATCGTGGCGGGATGCCTCGACTACAGAGATCTGGGTGACAGATTATCGTAGTGGTGACTGGATAGATGCCCGCATAGCCACCTATGTAACAGAGAGAGTGACCCCGATGGAGTATGGCTTGGGGGCGCAACCAGAACCGGTTGCCGGAGGGCTG
>CBFDBF010000247.1:0-3037 GCA_965602975.1 uncultured Gammaproteobacteria bacterium
CAAGCATGAAAATGCTAATTATAGGCCTGCTGCTATTGGCTGCAGCCGTATTTCTCGTACCTATGCTGCCGCAAGACAGCGGCTACTTTATCTTGGGCTATGGCCACTGGACGGTGGAGGGTAGCCTACTGCTTCTACTGGCACTGAGCCTGACCGCCTTCGTGCTGCTATATCTGCTTATTCGCACTTTGGCACGGATGTGGGGACTCCCCAGCAGCTTCAAAGAGTGGCGACAAAATCGAAGTGGTAGACGTGCAGAGCAGGGGCTAATCAAAGGGCAGCTAGAGTTAGCAGAAGGCAAATGGGCAGATGCTGAAAAGAGTCTGCTCAACCATATAGAGCACTCATCCACCCCACTACTCCACTACTTGGCAGCTGCCAAAGCGGCACAACAGCAGAGCGCCCATGAGAGACGCGATCAACATCTGCAGCTAGCCCATGAGAGCATGCCTGAAGCCGCTATCGCCGTAGGGCTGACCAGTGCAGAGCTGCAGCTAGAGCACCAACAGCTAGAGCAGGCATTGGCAACCCTGATCCACCTACGCGAGCTCGCACCACAGCACCCGTCTGTACTCAAAATGCTACATGATCTCTACCTCCAACTAGAGGAGTGGACTGAACTACAGAGTCTGCTCCCTACACTACAAAAAGAGAAGATACTAGGTGCTACAGAGTGGCAACAACTGCAACTTCTAATCTACCAAAAGCTGCTAAATAGAGCCGATCTAGACCCAGACCCTGAGCGACTACCACTAGTCTGGAAAGGGATCCCCTCAGAGGTGTGTGCAGAACCAGAGATGGTCACCGACTATATCAACCATCTAGTGCAGCGTCAGCGCCTGGATCTCGCAGAGCCAGCACTAAGACAAGCCATAGAAAAACAGTGGTGTGAACCGCTGGTAGAGATGTATGGAGAGCTTATGGCGGAAGATAGTGGCGAACAGCTGAATCGGGCAGAGTCATGGCTAAAGCGGCATGAACAGAGCCCTGTATTACTATTAGCCCTGGGACGATTAAGCCTGCGCAACCAGCTATGGGGAAAGGCGCGCAGCTACTTGGAGGCCTGCATCAACTTCGAACCCACAGCTGAGGCGTACCGCGAGCTTGGTCTACTGTTAGAGCGGATGGGTGAAAGCGAGGGTGCCATGCTCAACTACCGGACTGGGCTTAAACTGGCCACCGGAGACAATACGATTATAGAGGATGAGCCTATAACATCCAGCTCAACCGACAACCCTGAGCCACTGGTAGCGTCGCCGGTTGATCCTACACATCCGATAAGTTAAGGAACCTCTGCTTAACTCCTATCCCACTTGCGGAAGAAGTTCGAGTGGGGAGCAAGTCACTGTTTTAACTCCCCCTCCCTGCCTCCCCCACTTGTAGGGGAGGGGCTAAACTGTATTAATCAGAGCCTCCTTAAAAGATATAGCTATAAGGGCACCTCTATCAATTCATGTTTGGCATCCATGCGCTTGAGAAGCCCAATAACTTCGTTGAAAACCTGGCAAATAGCCAGCTATTTGCTGCGATCTTCGTCTTGTTCTTGAGCTTCTCAAGCACATCTATACTAAAACAGAATTAATAGAGGTGCCCATAACTTAAACTATTACTGTGAGGCACTATCGTTATGGTGGCTGCATAAGCTGCCGAACCCAAACTCCTGTCTACTTTGTTGACCTACTCTTGGCACTATCGAGCCACTCCAGGATTGGATCCCACTGCTCTAGATCTGCCCACACCATAGAGGGTGCCAACTCAAACAACCCCAAGCCACGTTCGGCAGCACGGATATAGTTCTGACTCTCGCGTAAATGGGTAAGCAGAGGGATCTTGAGTCCCTGTAGATACTCCTCTAACTGCCGGTAGATAATAGTATTCTCCCGCACCCGATTGGCCACTATAGCGATCTTGGTCTGCTTCTTGGATACCCGCCCACTGGCCAATAACTCATCCAGAAAACGACTACAGGCGCGCATATCTATAGGCGATGGCAACACCGGGATAATCATACTTTCAACCCGCCGCAGCATTTTATTGATCTCAGCACCGTGGATAGCAGCCGGAGCATCCATAATAAGATAGTCAGTACCACGAGCAGGTGAAACCGGCCCTTTAGTAGCATCTATAGCCTCTATCTCGGGAACACCCTCGTAATCCTGACGCGCCTCTAACCAGTCCAAGGATGCCCCTTGAGGGTCAAAGTCGGCCAGAGCCACTTTAGCCCCATCATCCGCATACCAAGTGGCGATATTGGTGGCCATGGTGGTTTTGCCACACCCCCCCTTAGCGTTCATCAGCATGATAGTGCGCATGATCTTCTCCCTCTATCTCTATACAATAGTTGTCCAATTATAGGCCTATAGTGGGGGGAGAGTTCAACCCATTATCGACAAAACACTGAAAAGGCCACCCTAAGGTGGCCTTTTATATCTACTCTAGATTGTCAGATCTTAGTACTGACCCAGACCCATATCGATATAACCTGTCGGACAGACCTCTTTGCAGATATGGCAACCGACACATTTAGCGTAGTCGGTATCGACATAACGACCCATGGCACGCTCACCCTTCTTGATCCGAAAGACGGCATCCTGTGGACAGTAGATAACACAGTTGTCGCACTCAAAGCAGAGGCCACAGCTCATGCAGCGTTTGGCCTCACTGACTGCCATCTCTTCAGATAGCCCACTAAAGCGCTCCAGCATGCTACCGAGTACATTACCGGCATTGATATCGACCTCATCCCGCTCATGTATAGGCTCATCTTCAAAATGGGCCAGAAACAGCCCTGGAGATTTAATCACATCTGCATCGGCACGATCTTCAAAGTTATGTACCGCAAATTCTCCACTATCGGTACCCCAAGCTGGCTTATTGTCATACTCTTTTGGCGACATCTCTTGCAGCTCTAGCTCTTGCAATAGATCAAAGTGGTGCCCATCCACCTTGGGACGATCATCTACACTCTCACCCCGCAGATACTGATCGATACCCTCAACTGCAATAGAGGCGTGACCAATCGCAGTGGTCAGAAGAT
>CBFDBF010000248.1:0-3010 GCA_965602975.1 uncultured Gammaproteobacteria bacterium
AGAGAGAATATCCGGCTCATCATCTACAAATATAACCCTGGTTTTATCGCTCATCCATATAGCCCTTAAGCGCCACTCACTAGCTTTCCAATATTAAGGAGCCTCTGACCTATTTCAGTGGTTCCAGCAACACGGGGATACGCTGCTATTTCTTAATAGCCATAAACCATTAAAAACTAAAAAAAACTTGGAACCATACTCCCTATTTGCCTGCTCTGGCATAGCTATGGAAGACTTTAATCGAAGTTTCCCTAACAGTATAGTCACTGTTTTCGACCAGACAGGCGAAAACCTTAATTTTAGGGTATAATTTATCCTCATTTTTTAACCAAATTTAGATGGAAACAGCCCCGTAATGAGCGCACAAATCCTGGATGGCAAAGCGATTGCCGCCGATATCCGCAGAGAGCTAAAGAGCAAAGTATCCGCAATGACCACATCCGGGAAACGCCCACCAGGGCTAGCGGTAGTGCTGGTTGGAGAGGATCCAGCATCGCAGATCTATGTGCGCAACAAGCAGCGTTCCTGCGAAGAGGTGGGTTTTCTTTCTGCGATGCACCGGCTACCGGCAGAGAGTAGTGAGGCTACACTTCTAACGCTGATCGACCAATTGAACGAACAGGATGAGATCGATGGCATCCTGGTACAACTACCTCTACCCAAGCAGATCAATGAAGAGGCGGTGATCGAGCGGATTTCACCAACCAAGGATGTAGATGGATTTCACCCCTACAATGTAGGCCGCCTCACCCTCAAAATGCCGATCCTGCGCCCCTGCACCCCTAAAGGTGTTATGACCATGCTGGATCGTACTGGACAGGATCTAGAGGGGCTAGATGCGGTCATTATCGGCCAATCCAATATCGTAGGTCGCCCCATGGCCCTGGAGCTACTAGCAAGACGCTGCACCATAACCGTCTGCCATAGCCGCACCAAAAACCTGGAAGAGAAGGCGCGTAGCGCCGATATACTGGTAGCAGCAGTGGGTCGCCCCGAGTTTGTGCCAGGAGAGTGGATTAAACCAGGTGCACTGGTGATCGATGTCG
Source organism: uncultured Gammaproteobacteria bacterium (assembly GCA_965602975.1). Lineage (GTDB taxonomy): Bacteria > Pseudomonadota > Gammaproteobacteria > Chromatiales > Chromatiaceae > CBFDBF01. Next base: position 1,047 of record CBFDBF010000248.1, read on the forward strand.
GCATCAACCGCCGTGAAGATGGCACTCTCTGTGGAGATGTGGATTTTGCGAGCTGCAAAGAGAGGGCGGCCTGGATAACTCCGGTTCCCGGTGGAGTCGGTCCGATGACTATCGTCTCCCTGCTAGAGAACACCCTGCAGGCAAGGGAGCTCCACCTCCCAAGTTCTACTTAAACTGGCCTGCCGATATGTTTACCGGGATCGTCCAAGGTACCGCTGAACTAATCGAAATAGTACAAAAAGAAGCATTCCGCACCCACACCATACGGCTACCAAAAGAGCACCTGGATGGCCTCAAACCGGGGGCATCAGTAGCCCACAATGGCTGCTGCCTAACTGTGGTCAAAGTCGATACTGACTTAGTCACCTTTGACCTGATGCAGGAGACTCTGAAGGTCACTAATCTCGGAGAATTGACTACAGGTGACCGCCTGAATTTTGAGCGTGCCGCCCGCTTTGGTGATGAGATCGGTGGCCACCAGATGTCTGGCCACATTATCGCCATGGCTGAGATCACCCAAGTAATAGAGAGCGAAAACAACCGCCAACTATGGTTTCGTCTACCACCAGACCTCAGTAGATACATATTCACCAAAGGCTACATCGGTATCGACGGCATAAGCCTCACCATCGGTGAAGTCAGAGGCTGTGAGTTCGATGTAAACCTTATCCCAGAGACCCTGGAACGCACCAATATGGGAAACCGCAGAGTTGGGGATCGAGTAAATATTGAGGTAGACCCGCAGACCCAGGCGATTGTCGAGACCGTAGAGCGGGTTTTGGCGGAAAGAGTATAAACAACCACATCCCCCCCAAGACTCACCGCTGAATGCCAGAAACGCTATACAGTATTATATGAATCGGTGTAGTAGGTGATCTTACTACATACTCAAAGACGGGGAAATTGAGCATGCTACGGAAAAACCAAACTATAGACCAAGAAAATTACCCGCATTTAGAACACCATATGAAGTATTTTTTAAAACTATAGATTTCATTAATAGTTACACTATAATTAGTAGGGAAGTTAATGAGAAATTAACTAGACACCCGCTCATAAAAAAGCATTGTTTGAGTGAGTTTGGTTAATTTTCTTGCGATAGAAATAACGGAGTGGAACATGAGCAAAAATAGAACCGCATTCCTTCTGGCTCTTATCATGATTCTTGGCGTGCCACTTATATCTAATGCCGAGACAGACCCACTATCAGCTGCCATTAACAAAGCCGGAAAACAGAGAATGCTGTCACAGCGAATCGCTAAATCATACTTCTTTCTGGGCGAAAATGTGAGGACAGACAAGGCACGCGAGCAGCTCAAGGCCAGCGTAGTAATGTTTAAAAAACACCACGAAGAGCTGAAATCAGAGATTGAGGATAAAGAGATTCAGCAACTCTTTACATTCATAGATATAGCGCTGGCAGAGTATTCAGCCATAGTGAGCACCCCCTACAATAAAAGTAATGGCGGTAACGTTTTAGACCTCAGTGAAACCCTGCTTGAGGTGTGCCACAGCGTAGTAGTCAAACTTGAACAGGCATCAAAGTTAAAAAAAGCAAAACTGGTAAATATCTCTGGACGACAACGCATGCTGTCCCAGAGAATTGCAAAATACTATATCGCATATCAGGCTGGTTTCCGAGATCAAAATTCAGTGTCACAGTTACAGAAAGCGGTGAAAGATTTTGAAACAGCCTTGAAATTACTTAGTAGCTCAAGCCATAACACCACACAAATAACCTCATCCCTGAGGAAGGTTGAAAGTCTATGGAAGGTGGTACGCAAATTTTTCCTGGATCAAGAAAAGGGTGGGCTTCCAGTGACGGTATTCGCCACCACCGACAGCATAATGAAAGAGATGAACAAGATAACCAATATGTATGAAAAGGTCATACCTGTAACCTCCGCAGTCAGTAACGATTTAACACAGGAGACAGAGTGAACCCCAGGTTTTCTCTCTTTACT
>CBFDBF010000249.1:0-2992 GCA_965602975.1 uncultured Gammaproteobacteria bacterium
CTGCCTGCCTGTGCCACTCCGGTCAATGATGGGATGAAGGTATTTACCAAATCCCCCATGGCGCTGGCAGCACAGAAGGGGACGATGGAGTTCTTACTGATCAACCATCCGCTGGACTGCCCTATCTGTGATCAGGGTGGTGAGTGTGAGCTGCAAGATGTTGCTATCTGCCATGGGGATGATGTCTCTCGTTATATCGAGGCCAAACATGTAGTGCCCAAGGTGGATATCGGCCCATTGATCAATGCCAATTTTGATCGCTGTATCCACTGTACTCGCTGTGTCCGTTTCGGTGCCGAGATTGCCGGTATCCGTGAGCTTGGTGCTACCGGTCGGGGTGAGCATATGACCATCGGCACCCATATAGAGAAGAGTATAGACTCAGAGCTGTCGGGTAATGTGATCGATCTCTGTCCAGTCGGTTCCCTCACTTCCAGACCATATCGTTACACTGCACGTCCGTGGGAGCTGGTGCAGCGGGAGGCGATTGCACCACACGATTCACTAGGGTCAAACCTGCATCTGCATCTGCGTAACAATAGGGTGATGCGGGTACACCCAAGGGAGAATGGGGCGATCAATGAGTGCTGGATATCCGATCGTGACCGCTTTAGCTATGCTGGACTCTACAGCAAGGATAGGTTGACTCAGCCGTTGGTGAAACAGGGAGATAAACTTGTAGAGAGTAGTTGGGAGCAGGCACTGGAGATTGCAGCCAAAGGGCTTGCAGCAGCTGGCAGTGATAGCGCCGCACTACTATCTCCAACGGCGACCATGGAGGAGCTACATCTGGCGCAGAAGCTGCTGCGTGGACTAGAGAGTGACAATATAGATTTTCGTCTGCGCCAAGCCGATTTTCGGGGTGCAGAGCCGAGCTTTCCATGGCTAGGGATGGAGATAGCTGCGGTAGAGCAGTTGGATAGCGCACTTATCATCGGCTCAAATCCACGGAAAGATATGCCGATGTTGAACCACCGTCTACGCAAGGCAGCTCTACAGGGTGGGGAGATCAATTTTATCAACCCACTCTGGCTAGATCTCAACTATAGGGCAGAGCAGATGTGCAACAGCCCTGCTGGAATGCTCTCAGACCTAGCTGCTATCGCCAAGGCTCTGGGGGTAACAGGAGGCGTGGTCGATACTGTAGAGGTTAAAGCAGAGCACTATAGAGTTATCGATAGTCTGAAGAGAGATGGCACTACAGCACTGCTGTTAGGGAATATGGCTACCGCCCATCCTGATTATTCACTGCTGCGCTCTTTGGCGGCGACTATTGCCGCAAGGGTGGGGGCAACTCTCGGTTATCTACCGGAGGCGGTCAACAGCGTAGGTGCGCAGCTACTCAAGGTTACACCGCAGAGTGGTGGTAAGAATGCGGCTGCGATGCTGGACAGCCCCTGTAGCGGGTATCTGCTGCTGGGGATAGAGCCGGGGTATGATTTGGGCAATCCAGCTAAAGGTAGAGCGGCACTAAAACAGGCTGACTGTGTAGTGGCACTTAGTAGTTATCGTAGTGATGATCTAGAGATGGTGGCCGATGTGGTGCTGCCTATAGCCGGTTTTGCTGAGAGCTCAGGAACTTATATCAACGCTGCTGGAAGCTGGCAATCTTTCACTGGTGCTGCCGTACCATGGGGCGAGTCGCGTCCAGCCTGGAAGGTGCTGCGTGTCCTCGGTAATCTACTCAATCTTGATGGTTTTGATCAGGATGACTCCTCCGAGGTGTTGGCAGAGGTGCGGTCGCTGGTGGGAGAGCAGGAGCCAGATAACACTATAGAGATCAGATTGGATGTAGAGCAGCGGACCCCAGCGGATGGTCTGGTACGGGTTGGTGACATACCTATCTATGTGCTAGATGCATTGGTACGCCGCTCTGTGCCTCTACAAAAGACGGCCGATGCGGTTGCTGCTGCCATCAGGGTAAATGTGGCAGTTGCGGCAGATATGGGGCTTAAGGATGGAGAGTCGGCACGGGTGGTACAAGATGAGAATCAAACGCTCCTGCCGGTAGTGATCGATGCCACTGTCCCAGATGGTTGTGTACAGCTGTCAGCCGCTCTGAAGGGAACCGAGATGCTGGGTAGTCAGTTCGGTGCGATAACCCTGGAAAAGGTGCAATAACCTTATGGAACTATTGCTAAATATCTGGGAGTGGCTAGGTGAAAATCTGCTAGTGGTGCAGATTCTGCTAAAGATTGTGGTGATTGTGGCACCGCTGATGCTCTGTGTCGCCTACTTCACCTATGCCGAGCGTAAGATTATCGGCTATATGCAGACCAGAATAGGACCAAACCGAGTAGGGCCAAAGGGGTGGCTGCAACCGATTGCCGATGCCCTGAAGCTGATGTTCAAGGAGATCATCATCCCGACTGGTGCCAACAAACTGCTGTTCCTGCTGGCGCCGCTGTTGACCCTGGGGCCGGCACTGGCTGCCTGGGCGGTATTTCCATTTTCTGAGGGTTTGGTGCTGGCAGATATCAACGCCGGTCTGCTCTATATTTTGGCACTGACTTCGGTCGGGGTCTATGGGGTGATCATTGCCGGTTGGGCATCTAACTCCAAGTATGCATTTCTTGGGGCGATGCGGTCGGCAGCTCAGATCGTCTCCTACGAGATCGCCATGGGCTTTGCTCTGGTCGGGGTATTGGTTGCGGCTGGCAGTCTTAATCTGGGAGATATTGTGCGGGCGCAGGCGGGGGAGGCTGGCCCATTTGGCTGGTTCTGGCTGCCACTATTTCCACTGTTTATTATCTATTTTATCTCCGGTGTGGCTGAGACTAATAGAGCACCATTCGATGTGGCTGAGGGTGAATCTGAGATCGTGGCAGGCTTCCACGTTGATTACTCTGGTATGGCCTTCGCTGCCTTCTTTCTAGGCGAATATGCCAATATGATCCTGATCTCAGCTTTGAGCGCCTTGATGTTTCTGGGTGGTTGGCTCTCGCCACTTCCACCATCCTGGGGGCTGGACAGTGTCCCCTTTATTGGAGTA
>CBFDBF010000250.1:0-2984 GCA_965602975.1 uncultured Gammaproteobacteria bacterium
ACACAGGTCGATTTCTATATTCTGGGAGAAGAGGCTAAAGGCGACCGCTACCTACTCGCCTGCCGTCTGACCGAGAAGGCGTGGCGACAGGGCCATAGAGTCTACCTGCACACCAACTCAACTACAGAGTCACAGCATCTGGACAAGATGCTGTGGAGCTTTCGGCAGGAGAGCTTTCTACCCCACGGAACATCCTCAGACAGCGATCATGAGCTAACCCCAATCCTGATTGGAGATAGCGACAGCGGTGCTGATGAACACGACCTATTGATCAACCTGGCTACCACTGTACCGAAATTTTTTAGCCAGTTCAGCCGGGTTGCAGAGTTGATAGACAGCGATGCTGCAATCAAACAGAGCGGCCGCGAACGGTTCCGCTTCTACCGTGACCGTGGCTATCCACTCAACACTCATGGGATTAAAAAATAGTGACTAATAACTTCGACAACGGTGAATCGACCGACCTCATATCTACCGATGAAGATAGTATTCCTGTTCTAGATGAGGTGGTAAAGGCTGGTCAAGAGGCGATGACATCTAAACCACAACAGACAGTAACGCCCAAACCAACTCCAGAAAAAACAAACCAAGGACTCAACCTGCCAGACCGCAAGAGCCTACTGACGGCAATGCGCAAACAGCTACACCGGCAGATTGAGAAGGAGATTCAAGATATGGCTCAAAAGATCGCCACAGCTGCGGTCAAAAAAATATCGGCTGACCTGGAGCGAGTAATCTGGAAAGAGCTACAGTGCTCTCTCAGTGACCATATGGACAATATGCTGGAGAAGGATGTCAAACTATCTCCCGATGATGATGACTGAGTTGAGAGCGTTGGATACCGGGTCAAGCCCAGGATGACGGATTGTAGTTAACTAGACAGCAGGTAGATTGGGTAGCGTAGCGTGCCCAACATGTTTACTCTATATTTTGTTCGGCACGTCTCTATCACTATTTTACCAAACCTACCTACCGTTTAAGAATATTATGCATTTCCACGCAGGAACGAGGCAGCAATAATATCTCTAAAAATTTTTACTCAATAGGTTTTCTAAAACTGTAAATTCGTAATTTAGCAGCTGCTTTACCTGCTAAACTGCACTGATATGTCTTGACAGAGATACTTGCTTCTTTCCGTTTTCCAGATTTTCTTAACCTTATGTAGGTCTCATGACACGCATTAAAAACCCTCTTTAGCTCATCTCTATTTTTCAGATAGAACTCTACTCTCTCTTCTTGTTGTTGGTTTGCCGCCACTGTTGCCAGCGCACAATATGCCTCCTCATAAGCCATCCCCTTACATGATTTGTCTCGAAATCCCTCTAGTTCACCCTCACTATACTTTTTCTTTAAGACATCTATTTCCGCAATATCCATCTCCGTTCTTAAGTCACTATAAGCCTTACATTTTACGGTTTTTTCAGTAAAATAATTAATCCCACACTCCTCTTTGATTTTATAAAACTCTAGGTATGAAAGTTTCTTTAGGGCAGCCAACTGCTCAGAGTGTTTTTTCTTAAACTCCTCCTCCTTTAACTCTTGCTCTAGTATAGCCATATTTCTCTTATGCTCTTTGACTGCTTGTGTCGCAAAAACACAATCTGGATTTTTTGATATCTCCTCTAATTGCTTTCTATCTTGCGATGCAAATGCCTCCTCCAAAGCTTTCTTACATTCAGCCACTGTAGACTCGGCCTCATCAATATTTCCAGTGTAATACTCCAGATTTTTATCCGCACATCCTGCAACTATGAAGGCAACAGATACAGCTATAATAAATTTAATGCGCATTATTTTAATCCTTATAAAATTACCAAGAAAACCATAAGGTTAGTTGATCATACTTACTTGATTTTAATGATTATACTCGGCTGTGGATCACTCAGAGACTTAATCTCCCAGCTATACCCACCCATAAGACCAAATAGACTAGGCGTTGAATTAGCATTATGCTCTATAACCTCGCCATCTGTATTAACTGTTAGCTCGCCATCAATGGTTAAATTGATTGATTCAAGTTCACGTATATCTTTCTCGCGCAGAGCCATCCCTTTCAACTCAACCAAACCGCCATCCTTAGGGGTGATAGTAAACAGATCTATCTCTCTGCTAACAAAATAAAACGGCTTATCTAACGACCCCTCTTTTTGATACAACACTTTAAATTGTGAATGGCCAATATAATCTACTTTTTTAAAGCCTGCATCCTTCTTGATCTCCTCCTCTAACTCTTTTATTTTTTTCTCTGCTTGAGGTGATAAACCACCTTTTTTAACCTCTTCAGCCCTCGCTATAACAAAGGTTAATACCCCATCATAAGCAAAAACAAATGTCCCATCTTGGTTTATTGTAACCTCGCTCTCAAACTCCTCTGGAAACATACATGATGACAGGGTAAGAGATAACAGAAGGAGTAGCGATACAGCTAATATATGTTGTATAAAACGCATAAATTAATCCCCATTATAGGTGGCATATCAAAGTGATCACACCAAGTAGAACCAGCATGTTACAACCAGCAAAAATCGTTATTAATTATACTACGAGAGGGTTACTACAAGATGGCCTCCCTACCATTTAAAGGACTTTTATCCTAACTTATAAATATACCAGATTACCCCTGCTTGCCACCAGTAATTTCAGGATCATCTAGGGTATATAAGCAAGACTATGTGATCTCTATCACTCCTCCACCTCCACCCTATCCACCTTTTGAAAACCACGTGGTAGTTTGTTGCCTCGACGACCACGCTCACCCTGATAGTGATCCAGATCAGATGGCTTCAGTGTAATGTGACGCTTGCCGGAGAAGGCGGTCAATTTGCCCCCCTCTGGTACAACTGCTATAGCGACCACAAACTCCTCTCGTGTCAGCAACAACTTGCTTGGAATCCCGATAATCTTGTTGCCTTTACCCCGACTCATAACCGGCAGTTGAGAGAGCGGGAACAGCAGCATACGCCCTATATTGGTGATAGCTACAA
>CBFDBF010000251.1:0-2982 GCA_965602975.1 uncultured Gammaproteobacteria bacterium
AGCTTGGTTTTCATGGTCATAACAATCAGCAGCTAGCCTTTGCCAACACTCAGCAGGCTATAATCGACGGTGTAAATATGCTGGATGCCACCATAAACGGCATTGGGCGTGGCGCTGGTAACTGCAATCTGGAGCTACTACTGAGTTTCCTGAAAAACCCAAAATTTGACGCCAGACCAGTGTATAAAGTGATCCAAGAACATTTTATACCACTGCGCAATAGTATCGAGTGGGGATATAACGATATCTACGGGATCAGCGGACATCTCAATAGGCACCCTCGTGCTGCGATGAAACAGCGTAGCAATGACACCATAAAAGACAACTGCTATGACTTCTATCTGGCATCAACCGACGTGGCTAGTTGACAACCATACTGTATGTAGGACTTTAGTCCGACCTACTGACTATATTTGGTATTGTTGATATCACAAGATGATTTGGAGGTTAATTTAAAGCCCAAATCACAAAAGATCAATACCCAAAAGCAGCTCTGCAGAGAGTATAGAGCCCAGCAGGGAATATACCTAAAAACAGCATAGCTAGACCATTTAGGCTCAATACCACCTGCACATCAAGACCAGCTTCCGGCAGTGGCGTATCATCTTCAGGCTTATCAAAATACATCAGTTTAACTATGCGAATATAGTAAAAGGCACCGATAATCGAGAAGAATACTGCAATCAGGGCAAGCCAAAGAAGGTCTACACTAACCACCGCCTCCAACACGAACAACTTGGCGAAAAAGCCAACCGTTGGAGGAACTCCGGCCATAGAGAACATGAACAGCAGCAGCATAGCAGCAAACCAGGGGCTGCGCTCATGCAGACCCTTGTAATCATCCAGCTTGTCCGCCTCAAAACCTTTGCGGCTCAACAGGACAACGATACCAAAAGCACCCAAAGCAGTCACTGCATAAACGATGACATAAAACATGGATGCGGCATAACCACTATCGGTTCCCGCAAGAATTCCGAGCAGGATAAAACCAACATGAGAGATAGTCGAGTAGGCCAGCATCCGCTTTATATTGGTCTGGGCGATAGCAATAACATTACCCAGCGCCATAGAGAGTACCGCCAAAATCACCAGCATACCCTGCCAATCTACATGCAGCGTACCTAACCCATCAACCAGCAGGCGCATAGCCAGGGCAAAGGCGGCAATCTTCGGGGCGCTACCGATAAACAGAGTAACCGCAGTAGGTGCACCGTGATAGACATCCGGCATCCACATATGACACGGCACCGCACCCAGCTTAAAGGCGAGGCCAATCAACATGAACACCAGCCCAAAGAGCAGCACTTTGTCATCCATGCCGCTGTTCACCAGAGCTGCGGCCACATCCTGGAAGATGATAGAACCGGTAGCACCATAGATCATAGAGATACCGTAGAGCAACATGCCTGAAGCTATAGCGCCGAGCACAAAATACTTCATCGCCGCCTCAGAACCGCTTTGTGACTCCCGATCGAAGGCCACTAGAGCATATAGCGACAGCGACAACAGCTCCAATCCAAGATAAGCGGTAAGGAAGCTGTTGGCAGAGATCATAACCATCATGCCAAGTACGGCAAACAGGCCGAGCACATAGTATTCGCCCTTAAATAGATCTCGCTCCCTTAGATACTGTTTGGCATAGAGAAAAGCACCCATGGTGATCACATAGATGGCGACCTTGAGCAGATCGCTCATACCGTCACGCACATAACTGCCAGAGAAAACAATCTGTGTTTCACCACCGCCAACTATTAGCGTCAAGGGGATTGCCAAGAGTAGAGCTATCTGACTGAGACTATAGCTAACAACCCGTTGGCTATCTTTCAGGAACAGGTCAACCACCATAACCAGACAGGCCATAGCGAGGATAAACAGCTCCGGTAGAACCGGTATCAGGCTGGATATATCAAATTCAAATTGCATCTAATTTCACCAACCCCATCAGGGGATCTTGCTCTCAGCTATATGCTGCAACAGGTTATTGATAGAGACATCCATCACCTCAATCAGCGGAGCTGGCCAGAGTCCCAAAATAAGCACGGCCAGCGCGAGGGAACCAAGCACCAGAAACTCACGGCCATTGATATCCTTCAGGGCCGCAACTCCATCATTAGCCACTTCACCAAACATTACCCGCTTAACCATCCATAAGGTGTAGGCGGCTCCAATAATAAGGGTGCTAGCAGCAAGGAATGCAAACCAAAAGTTGGCTCTAAAACTTGCCAGTATCACCATGAACTCACCGACAAAGCCGGAAGTACCAGGCAGACCAGCATTAGCCATAGCGAAGAAGAGCATAAAGCCGGTAAAAACCGGCATAGTGTGCACCACCCCACCATAAGCGGAGATCTCACGACTATGAAGGCGATCATAGAGTACGCCAACACAGAGGAACATGGCGGCAGAGATAAATCCGTGTGAGACCATCTGCACCATACCACCAGACATACTTAAACTAGCACCACCGGCCGCATCACTGTTACTGCTGATCATAAAGACGATAAACAGGCCGAGGGTTACAAACCCCATGTGGGCTATGGAGGAGTAGGCAATCAACTTCTTCATATCCTGCTGCACTAACGCCACAAAGCCGATATAGACCACTGCGATCAGCGACATGGTGATAATTAACCAATCCAGGTGGCTGCTTGCATCCGGGGTGATCGGTAGACTAAACCGCATGAAGCCATAGCCACCAATCTTGAGCATGATCGCTGCCAAAATCACCGAGCCACCGGTTGGAGCCTCAACATGGGCATCCGGTAGCCAGGTGTGTACCGGCCACATTGGAACCTTCACTGCAAAGGCCATGAGGAAAGCGATAAAGATCAAAAGCTGTTCGTTTAGACTCAACTGCAAACCGTGAAATGCCAGGATATCAAAACTACCTGACTGGAAGTACATATAGATCAGAGCTACCAACATAAACACCGAGCCAAAGAAGGTGTAGAGGAAGAACTTGATGGTAGCGTAGACCCGATT
>CBFDBF010000252.1:0-2962 GCA_965602975.1 uncultured Gammaproteobacteria bacterium
CAGATAGATCGAATTAAACCCGATCAATAGACTGAGCAGCAGCGGCAGGAGCAGCTTAGCCGCCAATCTGCGCCCACTATCTTCTCTCCAGCGCGCCATAGCCCCCACCCCCATAAGCACAACCAACGGTATAGAGAGTGGGATAAAGACACTATCAAAATATGGGGGGCCAACCGATATTTTACCTATACCGAAGGCATCCATAGCGAGCGGATAGAGAGTACCCAGCAGAATACTACAGGCGATCACCACCAAAACAGCATTATTCAGTAGCAAGCCAGTCTCCCGCGAGAGCAGACCGAACTGGACACTGCTACGAATCTGCGAAGCCCGCCATGAGTAGAGTACTAGAGAGCCGCCGATTACAGCCCCAAGGAACATCAAGACAAAGACCCCGCGGGTCGGGTCAGTAGCAAAGGCGTGTACTGAGGTAAGCACTCCGGAACGCACCAGGAATGTTCCCAGCAGGCTCAAAGAAAATGTAAATATAGCCAGCAGCACCGTCCACGCCTTGAAGGCACCACGCTTCTCGGTCACCGCCAGAGAGTGGATCAGGGCAGTACCAACAATCCAAGGCATAAAAGAGGCGTTCTCTACCGGATCCCAGAACCACCAACCGCCCCAACCAAGTTCATAATAGGCCCACCAGCTCCCCAAGACGATACCGAGGGTAAGAAAGGCCCAAGCCACATTAGTCCAGGGGCGCGACCAGCGTGCCCACGCCGCATCCAGCCTCCCACCCAGCATGGCGGCAATAGCAAAGGCGAAGGCGACCGAGAAACCGACATACCCCATGTAGAGCATCGGCGGATGAAATGCCAACCCTGGGTCCTGCAGTAGAGGATTGAGCTCGCGCCCCTCTATAGGAGGTATCGGCAGACGCTCAAATGGGTTGGAGGTAAACAGCATAAACATTAGAAACCCGACGCTCACGAGACCCATCACCCCAACCACACGAGCCACCATAACCTCCGGCACACTGCGACTAAAGATAGTCACTGCACCAGTCCAGAGAGAGAGAGTGACCGCCCAAAAGAGTAGCGAACCCTCATGCGCACCCCACACTCCAGAGATCAGATAGATGGTCGGCAGATTGGTATTGGAGTTATGTGCCACATAAGAGACCGAAAAGTCATGCACCAAAAATGCGTAAGTGAGAGCGCCAAAGGCCAACAGCATAAAGAGCAACTGCACCTGCGCCACAGGTCGAGCCAGCGCCACCCAGGAGGTGATTCCCCAATGGGCTCCCAAAAGCGGCAGAACCCCCTGGATCAGAGCCAGAACCAGCGCCAGAACCAACGCTACCTGCCCAATCTCCGGGATCACTCCTTAGACTCCAGCACTGCACTCTTAGAGAGATCTTGCAGCTTGGCCTCATTTAGAGCATCTGTCACCTCTGGTGGCATATAATTCTCATCATGTTTGGCCAACACCTGCTCAGCTATAAATACCCCCGCCGCATCAAGCTGCCCCTGAGCGATGACCCCCTGCCCCTCTGCAAACAGATCTGGGAGGATACCGCTGTAGGCAACATTCACATCGTGTGCATGGTCGGTAACCACAAAGCGGATGGTCAACTCCTTGCCCCGCTCTAAGCTCCCATCCTTCACCATGCCACCGAGACGGAACAGGTGCCCCTTGGGTGCCTTATTGGCTGCAACTTCGGTGGGTGAGAAGAAGTAGGATAGATTATTCTCTAGCGCACTAAGCACCAACCAACTCACCAGAGCCAGAGCAGCCAGCCCGATAAGAAGAAAACTAAATCTTTTATGTCTCGCCTTCATCTACTCTACCACCTCTCTGATCCGCGCCATTCGAGCTATCCGTTGCAAGATATCCCACCGCCGCTGCCGTAGCAGCAGAGGCTCTATCACCATAAACAGTGCGGTTACCCCAAACGAGCCCCACACATAGAGGGCGTAACCGCCCATATCAAAAAACTCAGCCAGGCTCACGACTTACCCCCTTCCAACTCACTGACCCAGGTGGTGTCGCGCTCCCGCTCCAGGATTATACAGCGTACCCGCGCCAACACCGCAGCTATAGCGTAGGCCCAACAGCCGAAGGTCATAATCAGCATAGTGATCAACATAGTCTCATCCATACTCGAACCACCACCCACACTCACCGATGCACCCTGATGCAGGGTGTTCCACCACTTTACCGAGTAGTAGATAATCGGTATGTTCACCACCCCAACCAGGGCGAGAATAGCACCGGCTCGGTCGGCTCGGCGTGGGTCATCTATAGCCGACTGGAGAGCAATAAAACCGAGATAGAGAAAAAGCAGAATAAGCTCTGAGGTTAGGCGCGCATCCCACACCCACCACGCACCCCACATCGGCTTGCCCCACAGCGCCCCGGTCCAGAGTGCCAGCACGGTAAACATGGCACCGGTTGGTGCCAGAGCCGTCGCCAACATCGAAGAGAGACGAGCGTTGAACACCAGCCCCATCCCGGCCCAGAATGCCATAACCACATAGATAAACATCGACATCCATGCCGTCGGCACATGTACAAAGATAATCCTGTACCCCTCACCCTGCTTATAATCGGTGGGGGCAACCAACAGGCTCATGTAGAGTCCAACCGCCAGCAGCACTGCTGCCACCACTATAGACCAGCGGACAATCTTCCCCGCCAGCGGATAGAAGGTGACCGGCGAAGAGAACCTAAACCAATTTATCAGACCTATACTCATCTTGTGTTTATCTTTAGATTAACCCCTAACAACATTAATACGATGACCACTATAACTATAAGTTCCTAATGTATACCACCCTGTATGCAGGGTAATTTGTCTCATAAACCACATGAGACTTTATATCTACTCTCCTCTATCACTAGAGCTCACCTCTAGAGATTATCCCATAGGAACAACCCTATTTTGTACTCCCCCTCCTAAAGCCTAGGCTTCCGCTCCCAGCTAACGCCATCCACCTATGTCCCTATAGGTGTCCCC
>CBFDBF010000253.1:0-2957 GCA_965602975.1 uncultured Gammaproteobacteria bacterium
CCTTGCCGGTAAGCTCTGCCTGGATAAAGCTGACCAGAAAGAGATGGTCATCGGTACCGCCAGAGACCACATCGTAACCCCGGTCGATAAAGATCTGAGCCATCGCCTGGGCATTACTTTTAACCTGCTGCTGATACTGCTTGAACTCTGGCTCCATCGCCTCCTTGAAGGCGACCGCCTTGGCAGCGATCACGTGCATCAGTGGCCCACCCTGGGTACCTGGAAATACCAGCGAGTTGAGCTTTTTCTCGATCTCTGGATTGGATTTGGCCAGGATCAGACCGCCACGGGGGCCTCGCAGGGTCTTATGCGTGGTAGTAGTGGTAACATCGGCAATCTGCACCGGGCTAGGATATAGACCAGCAGCAATCAGTCCAGCTACATGCGCCATATCTACAAACAGGTAGGCACCAACCTCATCAGCAATCTTACGGAAACGGGCCCAATCAACCACCCGTGAATAGGCAGAGAATCCAGCCACTATCATCTTAGGGCTATGCTCATGCGCCAACCGCTCCACCTCGGCGTAATCGATCTCCCCAGTGGCAGGGTCGAGACCATACTGCACCGCATTGTAGAGCTTACCGGAGAAGTTTGGCTTGGCACCGTGGGTCAGGTGACCACCGTGAGCCAGACTCATCCCCATAATCGTATCACCCGGCTGACAGAGCGCCATATAAACTGCGGCGTTGGCCTGCGAACCGGAGTGGGGCTGCACATTGGCATAGTCAGCGGAGAACAGCTCTCGGGCGCGATCAATAGCCAACTGCTCGGCAATATCCACATACTCACAACCGCCGTAGTAGCGCTTGCCGGGATACCCCTCAGCATACTTGTTGGTCAGCACCGAACCCTGCGCCTGCATCACCCTGGGGCTGGTGTAATTCTCCGAGGCGATCAGCTCGATATGCTCCTCCTGCCGCACCTCCTCCGCCTGGATGGCTGCCCAGAGCTCATCATCATACCCACTAATCTGCATATCTCGACTGAACATGAAACCCCTCTCCACCAAAAAAAGGGGTATTTTACCAGCCCGATGGCAGTACGTCTGCCTCTATGCCTAGAATATAATGGAGGTGGGTATTAGAAGGTAGGGCTACGAAGAGCCAAATAGTAGCGCAATCACACCCTATCATTCCAATAGTCTGGCTTACGACTATTATGCATTACAGCCACCACAAATATCGTTTCATTTTTAAAACGATATATCACCGAAAACGGGAACTTGCTCAATAAAAATCTACGGAAATCTTGCTGGAATTTTGGCCATGTATTCGGCAACTCTACAACTGCTTGATAGGCTAATTCTAGCTCTGCAATGAAATCATCACCCAAACCAATGGCTTGGTTTTGATACCACTCGTATGCTGCCTTAACTTCATGCCCAACATCAGGATGGAAAACAATATCGGCCATTTTATTGTTGGATATTGTTTTTTATTTCACTCCAGGAAACAGCTTCAATAGAACCACTCTCTAACTCTGAAAATCTTGTTTTAGACAACTCATACCATGCAATATCCACACTATCATCATGCCCTGATTCTAGTGAAGAGATCAAACAGTGAGCTACTAATGCCTTCTCTTCAGAAGAGAGACTGCCTATGTTCTCAATTACTTGCTTTAACCTTGCAGACACGACTCACACCCTCCGTAGATATTTCTATGTCTAATTCTAGCATGGCAGAGCCATGAATTCCGCTTTTCCACATAAAACGAATCTATGATGGCCCCATTCCCACGCTCCAACGTGGAAATGCATACGGATCTTGAACAGCGGATAAAATTGGCTAATCCAGTAGACAGGGGCTAGAAAGCACCCTTCTTGGCATTTACAGCAAAAGACCTACAACGCTCACCGTTTGAGATCACGATAAAAATTCTCATGCGCCCCGTGCTCTATGAAGGTAAGCAGCAGCTCACTATCTACATACTGATAAGCTACAAGATACTGTTGTTGATTAAGCCTGTATTTGTATACGCGAATACCGGCCAAATCGCCTACTTTCAATGCGCCAATAGATGGATCTGCCATAATCTGTTTAACCACACCATCCAAAGCCTCCTTCTCCTGCCGGCGCATCTTTTCTACCCTGCGCCGAAATACACCAGTCTGCCTTACGATCATCCGAACTGGTACTCAGAGAGATCATCTGCCTCACTCTCTTGTATACCTATCAAAACACCCTTGATAAATACCAATGGCAGATCTGGGTTCTCATCCGCTATCTTACCCAGCCTGGCCCAATACTCAATCTGCTTGGGCACACTCCGATGCTGCGCCCTGCCGTTAACAGCAGCATCACTGATCAACTCCTCAGACAACTTAATCGCCTTTGACATAACACTAACCTCTTAAGCTTTACTGTATGTTTAGTTTCAATCATACACATAAAGGTATCAAAAAGAAACCTAAGCCGCCTGAAATAACCGGTTAACTGAGGATTTCAGTAAAATACCAGAGTATAGGAACGGCACATATAGAGTGGGTTTCAGGCCACAATCGGGGCGAGGCACCTCTCCCACAATGACAGATTGGGCAAACCAGATAAAACTACCACAGCCTATTGATACCAAACAGATCAAACAGCTTTTCATTACTTACCAGCGTCAATCCCTCTATTTGAGCCTGCGCGATCAACATACAATCAAATGGATCACGATGCTCCCCCGGGAGCAATCCAGCCCGCCGGGCATGCTCAATCGATATTGCCAATGATGTAAAATTCTGCTGGCGAATAATATCCGCAAACCGCTCTGCCACCTCTGCCGCACCTGGCAACTTGCCGATTCTAATCTTGGTTGCAATCTCCCAAGCCGATGCGGCACTCACCATCACCGCCATACTCTCATCACTGATTGAGCTACGCGCCACTACAGATAGACGCTCGTCACCATCCAGCCACCACAGCAGTGCATGGGTATCAAGTAGCAGTGCCACAACTACTCCCAACCAT
>CBFDBF010000254.1:0-2955 GCA_965602975.1 uncultured Gammaproteobacteria bacterium
GCAGAGACTTTACCGGCAGAGATTGAAAGCCCCGTTCCCGGAACCAGTGAGCGGTTTGGGTGGTGAGGACAAAAATATTATCCATTCCACTTTTTTTCGCCTGCTGCTCCATTAATTGCAACAGGGCATCCCCACGGCCACCGTTACGGTAGTCGTCATGCACGGCCACACAGGCTAGCTCCGCCATGCACTCTTTCTCATAGCAGTAGATAGCGGCACATCCAATGATCATGCCGTCCCGTTCCATCACGGTGAAGCGGTTTATCTCGGTCTCTAGCAGTTCCCGTGATCGCCGCACCAGAACGCCAGACTCTTCCATGGGGGCAAGTAGCTCTAGTATCCCGCCCACGTCATCGATCTCCGCAGTCCGGGTCTGTTCATATGGTTCGGCCGAGACCAGAGTTCCGGCACCATCTCTGGTGAACAGCTCCTGGAGTAAGACTCCATCCACAGAGCGGCTCAACAGATGGGCGCGGTCAACACCGACACTGCAGGCAGTTATGGTGTTGCGCAGGATCTGTGACAGCTCCTCCGGCATCTTGCTGCGCCGCTGCATGATCTGTTTAAGATCACTTGGCAGCAGATGGGTCAGTGGCTTGCCCCGAGAGTCGGTTAGCCCTTTGCCCTCTAGCAGATAAATCAGTTTGTCCGCACCCAAGGCAACTGCAACAGAGCTGCCAACATCAGATGCACTGAGGTTAAACACCTCGCCGGTGGGTGAATATCCCAGAGGGGGAATCAAAGCGATGGAGCCGGCCTCAAGCACACCGTGAATGGCGCTGGCATCTACCCGCCGTACCCTTCCGGTATGACCAAAATCTATTCCGTTATGTACCCCTAAAGGTTTAGCGGCCACATAGTTACCGGAGCTAACCCGGATGCGCGCACCGGCCATGGGGGAGTTGGCCAGCCCCATGGATAGCAGGGCCTCAATCTCTACCCGTACCATGCCAGCGGCCTCTTTTACACAAGAGAGGGCAGCATCATCAGTGACTCTTAGGCCATCGATATATTGCATCTCTGCATTGCGCATGCGTAGCCGCTCCTCAATCTGAGGACGGGCGCCATGCACCAGCACCAGCTTAATACCTAGGCCGTGTAGCAGTGCGATATCGTGAATCAGATTAGAGAAGTTGGCATCGGCTACAGCCTCGCCATCAAAGACGATGACAAAGGTGCGTCCACGATGGGCGTGGATGTAGGGTGATGAGCCGCGAAACCAATCTACGAACTGTTCAGTCTGTTTGTTTTTTTTACTTACCACGGTTTTTTTCCTTGTTAGAAGCCTTTTAATGGCTCCTCGGTGTTATTAAAGCCGCAAACTGTTGGAAAATCCACGTTTTTTAGAAATGTTGACTCTACTTTATGATGGAATAGTCGCAATATTTCGTACTTGTCGTGTTGAATCAGTGGGTCAGACTCGATTGAAAGGTATATCTAATCACTTATCAGGAAGATAAAATGAGATCAATCGAGTCTGACCCACTAACTTTCAGTAGATATAGCTTAAAGCCTTATTAATAAAAGCCATAAGGATATATAGGAGTTTGGGAGACATGAAAATAAAAAAAGACTACGTCATTCCAGACAGCGTTTTTTGCTGATCTGGAATCCAGGGTTTTTAAGGGTTTACTGGATACCGGGTCAAGCCCGGTATGACGGAGTTTAGTTAATGGGGCAGTAGTGAGTCTGACCCTATTGGTCTAGGTGCCGCAGAAGCATGGCAGTATAGGTGCATGTTGGCGAGTTAGATATAAATTCAATTATGACCAATCTAAAAAGCATAGGATACAGCGACTGGTTTAAGAGCCGTGCGGATGAGAAAGAGATTGCCGCCCATAGTGTTGCCCGGATAGTTTCTGTGCATAAAGATAGCTACACAGTAACAAAGGGGGGGGAGGAGATATTTGCAGAGCTGTCAGGAAACCTTCTTTACACTGCCGAATCTGCAAGTGAACTGCCCACTACTGGTGACTGGGTATATGCCGATTTTTACGATGATGATACCCATGCAGTTATATATGGTGTCTTCCCAAGAAAGACTCTTCTGAAGAGAAAGGCGGCTGGGAAACTGGTCGACTTTCAGTTGATAGCCGCAAATATTGATGTTGCCTTTATTATTCAATCTTTGAATGATGATTTTAATCTACGCAGGCTAGAGCGCTATCTGGTTATGGTCAATGAGAGTGGTATTGAACCTATTATCCTTCTGAGTAAATGCGATCTTATACCCAGTGAAGAGGTTGACGAGATTAAGAAAAGAGTTATTGGTATCGCACATCAAACTACAGTGATGGCGTTTAGCAATCTAAATCGAGAGAATATTGAATCAATCATTAAATCACTAAAGAGCGAATATACCTATTGTCTGTTAGGCTCATCAGGTGTTGGCAAAACCACCCTGCTTAACAGCATAATCGGCAATAATAAATTTGAAACCAAGCCGATACGTAAAATACAAAGTAAGGGCCGCCATACGACAACAAGCCGCCAATTAGTCCGCTTAGATAACGGGTCGATGATTATAGATACTCCGGGAATGAGAGAGCTTGGCAGCATGTCAGTCGATGATGGTCTAGACGAAACATTCTCAGAAATAGTGGAGCTAACCCAAAGTTGCAAGTTTTCTAACTGCTCCCATACCAATGAAAAAGGGTGTGCGATCTTGGCTGCCATAGAGGCCGATGATCTGTCCGAGCAACGCTATCAAAACTATCTAAAGATGAAAAAAGAGTCTGAATTCAATCAAATGTCATATTTAGAAAAAAGGAAGAAGGATAAGAGCTTCGGCAAGCTGGTTAAATCAGTCATGAAAGATAAGCAGAGATAGTGGCTGTTGCAAAATGGGTATAAGGGTCGCTAACGGCGCATAGCAGAGATTAGGCAAGACTTTTTCAAACCTCAATAGTCTGGTAATCTCTACAATAAGTAAGGAATATAAAAACACGATAGGAT
>CBFDBF010000255.1:0-2950 GCA_965602975.1 uncultured Gammaproteobacteria bacterium
CCCTTGGAAGAGGTCAATATCGATTTTGAGGTGTTGGGGCCAACGGAGAATAATCCAGAAATGGTGGATGTATTGTTGGCCGCTTCACGTAGTGAGAATGTTGAGAATCGGGTCGCCGCACTGGAGCTTGCGGGTCTCTCTGCTGAGGTGGTCGATGTTGAGGCCTATGCGATAGAGAATGCCTTTACCTTGATTGCAGACCAACTGCCGGATATGGGGGTGGATCAGACCATAGCCATCGCCGATGTCGGTGCTACCAATACCACCCTTAATGTCCTGCACAATAGTAAGATCATCTATACGCGGGAGCAGAGTTTCGGTGGCAAGCAGTTGACCGAAGAGATTCAGCGGCGTTATGGCCTCTCCAATGAGGAGGCGGGTATGGCCAAACGGCAGGGTGGGTTGCCGGATAACTATATACCGGAGGTGCTGGAGCCGTTTAAGGATGCTATGGCGCAGCAAGTTGCCCGTTCGCTTCAGTTCTTCTTCTCCTCAAGCGCATACAACAGCGTGGATCATGTTGTCTTGGCTGGTGGTTGCGCCGCGATCCCAGCAGTGGATGAGCTGGTAGAGGAGAAGATAGGCACATCGACAATAATCGCCAATCCATTCACCAATATGTCGGTTGCATCTGGGGTGAAGCCACAGAGCTTGAGTAACGATGCCCCATCATTGATGATTGCTTGCGGCTTGGCGTTGAGGAGCTTTGACTGATATGGCACGTATCAATTTATTACCGTGGCGAGAGAATCTACGCTCAGAGAAGCAGCGTGAATTTCTGGTCATGGCGGGAGGAACGCTGGTAATTGTTCTGCTTTTAGGGATCTATGCTCATATACATGTTAATGGGTTGATCGAGGGTCAGGAGAATAGAAACGGTGTTCTCAAGAAGGAGATTGTAGTACTGGATGAGAAGATCAAGGAGATCAAAGAGCTAGAGAAGACCAAGGCGCGATTGTTGGCACGGATGAATGTGATTCAAGAGTTGCAGAGTAGTCGCCCGGAGTCGGTGCATCTATTTGATGAGCTGGTGAGTGCTACTCCGGAGGGGGCATTTCTTACCAAGATTGAACAGAAGGGCAAAGGGGTGGAGTTGAATGGCAGGGCGCAGTCTAACGCCAGGGTGTCGGCCTATATGCGTAACGTGGAGAGCTCTGATTGGATTGGGATGCCGTCGCTGCAGGTGATTGAGAATAAGGATAGAACGGGGACAGGGTTTAGCCATTTCACTATGTCGGTACAGCAGCAGGCCAAGAAGACAGATGCCGGGAAGGGGGATGAGAAGTGAACCTGGATGATCTCAATAATTTAGATATGACCAATATTGGTGTCTGGCCAGCTCCGGCCAAGGCGTTAGTGTTAGTTTTACTGGCGGCTGTAGCTGGTTACGGTTGGTACCATTTTGATACCAAGGATCAGTTGGTCAGCCTGGAGCAGGTTGAGCAGAAGGAGTTGACTCTGCGCACTGAGTTTGAGCAGAAGCAGGCTAAAGCGGCCAATCTGGAGGCGTATAAAAAACAGTTGGCGGAGATGGAGCAGTCATTTGGTGCCATGCTGCGTCAGCTTCCCGATAGAACCGAGGTGGCAGCGCTGCTGGTGGATGTATCCCAGACTGGGCTGGCGGCCGGGCTGGAGTTTGATCTATTTGATCCGACTGGCGAGGTGCGCAAGGAGTTCTATGCGGAGCTGCCGATCAAGCTCAAGGTGCAGGGTAGCTACCATGAGTTTGGGGAGTTTATAAGTGGTCTGGCGGCGCTACCTCGTATCGTCACTATCCATAATATTGTGATCTCTCCAAAGGGGAAGGGCAAGAAGGCTAATGCTAACGCGCTGACACTTGAGGCTGTGGCTAAGACCTACCGCTATCTTGAAGATGAGGAGGCGGCGCAATGAGAAACGGATCGCTTTCAATAGGTGTTAAGCTGCTTCTGATGGTTGGTTGTGTAGTGTTGCTGGCTGGTTGTGGCGATAGCAAGATGCGCGAACTTACACAGTATATAGATGAGGTTAAGGCGCGTAAGCCGGGACGCATCGAGCCGTTACCTGAGATCAAACAGATCGATACCTTTACCTATGTAGCTGGAAATCGGCGCAACCCATTTGAGCAGGAGCAGCCACGGCACGAGGTACAGCCCGGCAGTGTTGCTGGCGATGGTCCATCTCCAGATGCGACGCGACGTAAAGAGGAGTTGGAATCATTCTCTCTGGACTCCATCCGGATGGTGGGAACCCTGCAGGATAGTGGCGATAGCATGTGGGGGTTGGTACGTACCGCCGACAAAATTCTATTTCGGGTAAAGACTGGTAACTACATGGGACGTAACCATGGACAGATAACCAAGATCTCGGAAGGGAAGATTGAGCTTACAGAGATTGTACCGGACAGCAGTGGTGGCTATCAGGAGCGGCAAGCTTCTATAGCGCTGAGTGATGAATAGAGTGCAGGCAGAGGAATTGAAGATGAATAGACCAAACAGTGTTCAAGAGTGGATCAAGGGTGGAGCAGATAGGTGGAGTGTTGCAGTAAGATTGCGGCCAGCCCCTTGGTTGTTGCTATTAGTTCTTAGCGTCTGTTCATTCGCTACTGCAGCTAATACCCTGCGCGAGATTAGCTACTCAGCACTTCCAGGAAATGTGGTTCAAATTGTATTGACGGCAGAGGCACCGCTGGTCAAGCCGAGCAGTTTTGCTACTGACAATCCATCCCGTATTGCTATCGATTTCCAGGGGATGAAGAGTGGGTCGGTAAAAAAGAGTCAAGCTGTAGGTATCGGTATGGTGCGTAGTATTGCCACTATAGAGGCGGGGGAGCGCACGCGGGTCATCACGACTGCTGGCTGGCAACAGCCGAGGTCTCCCAAAGCCGCCGGCGACCATCATGAATCCACTGCGTGGCCTTCTCGGAGAGATCAGGTCGATGCCCCGATTGGAATTGACTTCTTTGAAATTA
>CBFDBF010000256.1:0-2944 GCA_965602975.1 uncultured Gammaproteobacteria bacterium
TCTGGCGCTATACGACCAATCAGGGTCTCCAGGTCATGTAGCACAGAGGGGTCGGCATTTTCACACAGCATCAGTGAGGCGCTGGTGTGGTGGATAAAGATGTGACACAGACCTGTGGAGATGCCGGCATCCGTTACTACTGCAACCACCTCACGGGTAATCTCTACTGCACCACGACCACTGGTATTGAACTCCAGTATTTTCTGCCTGGCCATATATCCCCTAATGGCTAACCTTGCCTATCTTCTCCTCAACCGATGCGATTTTGCCTCTCATCCGCCCCATCTCACCCTCTCTAATATCCAGTTTCAGCGAGGAGTAGACCCGCTTGCACCCAGCCTGCTCCAGTATTGCGTATGCCTGTTCGACCAATGCGGTAGCCTGCGCCAGAGTTTCGGTCTCAATCGTGGTACCCATGGGGCTGAGTCGGTAGCTGACACCACTTTCACGAATCATCTCGATAACCTGACTAACAAAGGGGCTGACACTCTCCCCTTTGTCAGTAGGAAACATACTAAACTCCAAAAGCACGGACATCTAAACCTCCTTAACCGGCGCGCTCGAGCAGAGTAACCTTAAGCCTACTGCTCATATCTCGCAACAGCTCTTCGGTGGACTCCCAATCGATACAGCCATCAGTTACCGAGACACCATACTCTAGCTTGTTTAGATCGGCGGGAATTGATTGATTGCCAGCATACAGATTACTCTCCAACATAATTCCGATAATTGATCTATTACCATCCAATATCTGCTGGGTAACACTCTCACCCACTGCGCCCTGCAGTTCCGGCTGCTTGCTAGAGTTGCCGTGACTGCAATCGACCATAATATTCTCCGGCAGCCCCGCCATGCGCAGTGCATCTTCGCATTGAGCAATATGTTCAGCACTATAATTTGGCTCCCCACCGCCACCACGCAGAATCACATGACCGCAGCCATTCCCTGTGGTCTTGACCACCGTAACCTGCCCCTGCTGGTTGATCCCCAGAAAGTTGTGTGGCTGTGATACGGAGTGGAGTGCATTGATAGCTACCGCCAACCCGCCATCAGTGCCATTTTTAAACCCTACCGGCATAGAGAGGCCACTAGCCATCTCTCGATGGGTCTGGGATTCAGTGGTACGGGCTCCAATAGCGGCCCAGGCAAACAGATCTGAGAGGTATTGTGGACTGATTGGATCCAGCGCCTCGGTGGCTGCTGGTATACCCTGTTCGGCTAGCCATAACAGCAGTTGCCGCGCCTTATGCAGACCCTCTTCGATCCGAAAAGAGTCATCCATATATGGATCGTTAATCAACCCCTTCCAGCCCACTGTGGTACGCGGTTTCTCAAAATAGATCCGCATCACTATATAGAGACTGTCTGCCAGCTCATCTCGCAGCGTCTGGAGCCGCTCTGCGTACTCTCTGGCGGCATCTACATCGTGAATTGAACACGGCCCGGTAACAACCAGTAGACGCCGATCCTTGCCTGTAAGGATATCTTTAATCGTCTGCCGCGCCTGCCACACCGTGTCATCACCCCTCTCTGAGTTTGGAAGATGGCGTTTTAGCTCGGCTGGCGAGATAAGAATACGCTCAGCGGCAACATTGGTATTGTATAGTTCGTGTCTACTCATATTGGGCACAGTGTGGCTGAAAGCCTTGTATTATACGGTTTTTACAGTAACAGAGGAAGTTAGGAGTCTGTATCTAATGCAATGCACTGTGCTATTGCTGCAACAGAGACCGGCTCCAGATATGGAACCGTGCCGAATAATGGAGCCTCAATATACTGTTTTATGGTGGCAATATTGCTATCTATCTCCTCCATCTCTGGCTCTATCTGGTTGGCCACCCAACCTGCCAATTGCAGGCCGCTATTGCTGATCGCTGCTGCGCTCAGAAGGGCATGGTTTATACAGCCTAAACGCATCCCAACAACCAGTATCACCGGTAGATCTAAAGCAACTCCCAGTGCTGCCACATCTCCATCCGACCCCAGGGGGACACGCCAGCCACCCACCCCTTCGACCAGCACCATATCTGCCACTGCCGCCAACTTTTGGTAGCTGGCCTGAATCTGCTCGAACCGTATATCCTCACCCTGCTGTGCTGCCGCCAGATGAGGAGCGATAGCGGGTTGGTAGCAGTATGGATTGACTGTAGAGTATGGCATCTGCCGTGAGCCGGCCTGCTGAATCCGCACGGCATCGTCATTACGCAGCCCCTCTGCGGTTACGACTGCCCCTGAGGCGACCGGCTTCATCCCCAATACACTCCTCCCCTGCGCCTGTAGTAGCTGCATCAGTGCAAGGGTGATCTCGCTCTTGCCGCAGCCGGTATCAGTGCCGGTTATAAAGTAGCCTGAGTTATCGCCTATCATCTAATATCATCTGGTGAGATGGTTACGCTGGCCTGCTCTGGCGCCCAGGCGTGGCCATAGATCACCTCATAGCTGGCCGGGATCAGCCCATCTTCCCGAAACTGCTCATACGCCTCACGCATCGCCTCCATCTGCCCCTTGCCGGTAAGACCACGCTGGCGGTCGGTGGTGACATTGTGGGCACCCAGGATCTTGAGGTCACGCATCAATCCATCAACCCGGCTATAAGTTAGAGTCATCTGATCTACATCCATAACCGGTTCAGCAAAACCGGTCTCGACCAGCGCATCCCCAACTATATGCATATCGAGAAAGCTGCTGACATGAGTACCACTATCGACACTACCCCAGGCCGCACGCAGCTCCTGCAGGGTATCTGGGCCGAAGGTGGTAAGCATCAGCAATCCACCGGGACGCAGTACTCGGCGCAGCTCGCTTAATGTCTGCCCCAAATCACTACTCCACTGGAGTGCCAGGTTGGAGTAGATTAGATCTACCGTCTGGTCGGCCAGCGGCAGCTGCTCCATATCGGCACAGAGACAGTCGGGGCCATGCTCTCTAGCCAGCTGCAGCATAG
>CBFDBF010000257.1:0-2904 GCA_965602975.1 uncultured Gammaproteobacteria bacterium
ATATGCTTAAAAAACAATATTATATACAAACCAACCAATATTGCCATCTATATGTTGATGGGTGATGCCCCATTAACTATAACAAATACCGCATATGTTTGGTACGGAGGTATAATTTAACATTGCTGTCCCGTTAACTCCCTCTCCCTTAGGGAGAGGGTTGGGGTGAGGGAGTCAAAAGGAGATAAGTCACTGTTTTATATATCCTCTCATCCTGACCTTCTCCCTAAGGGAGAATGGACTACTCCGATTATTGAGGTGAGTAAATTCATGTCTCCAATACCATCGGTCACACTGTTTGTCTCGATAATCATGATCTTATGGCGCATCAAAACCGTGTTAACGGGACAGCAGTGATAATTTAACGCAAGGGAGGTTCAGATCCCTTTAATTGGAACAAAGAAACCCCTGGGATTATTATGGATATAAAAAAACAAGTGTGGCGCATATTCACCGCAAATTACGGGGGAATGTACTAAGAAGGTTGAGGTGTTATAAGTTACTGCGAAGTGACTAAGCTCAACAAATACTATGTACTATTTGGCAAATTGGGAGATATTCTCTTGCATCTTATGGCCGATAGTGTTTATCATGGATTGTCAGAACGGTTCTGACTGTAACATGGTGTGTTTGCAAGTTTATAAGGGTAGTTGTTAAGGAAATCAGGGTTATGGATGGGCATATTTATATTATGTTGTGGAGCAATTGGTTTAGGATGTGTTTTTTCATGGATCGTTGTTTGTCAGGCGTTCAACATGGATAGTGGCAATGTTAAAGTCATATTTGCATATCTTGTATCTAGTGTTTTCCTAGTGCCTACCATAATTCTATCTCAAAGGCTTTGATGTTAAACATCGGGCTTCTTGGTTCTGCTGATGGCGCAAGTAGCCGCATCTACTGAAAGCAAATTCCTACCCTTAGACTTAAAGATACATCTATTCATAAATTACAAGGATAATTCAATTATGAGATTCAAGAACAAGCTTGCTTTTTCACTGACTGCTTGCATGGCGACTGTCGGCCTCAGTCTATCAACCGGTTCACTGGCCGGATGGATTGATGACTATCAACAAAGCGATCCTCCAGGTTATTCCGCCCAACAAGCTGAAGGGGCTACTACAGACCAAGTGATTGTAAAATATAAAGCCGGCGCTGCTGCTGTTACTGGATCTGCCAATGCCATGGTAGATAGGGCTAGACAATTTGCTGATAGCGTTGGGGTCGGATTCTCACATGTTCGAACCACCGCACACGGGGCACAGGTGATGAAACTGGGTGTAGCAAAGACACCCGCTGAGATGCAGCAGATCATCGATAAAATTGAACAGAATGGAGACGTGGAATACGCGGAACCTGATCTGATCATGCATCCCTTCTATATCCCTAACGACTCCCGTTACAGTGAGCAGTGGGGCTACCATGACCAAACAGGTGGTATTCGTGCCCCTGCTGCGTGGGACACCACCCAAGGGGAAGGTGTTGTAGTGGCCGTGGTAGATTCCGGCTATCGCCCCCATCCTGACCTCAATGGTAATATCCTGCCCGGCTACGATATGGTCAGCAACAGCACCAATGCGGGTGACGGAGATGGACGTGATTCAGACGCAACCGACATGGGCGATTACTCGCCCCAGTGTGAAATTAATCAAAGCACATGGCATGGTACTCACGTAGCAGGCACCGTGGCGGCATTGACCAACACCAGTATCGGTGTCAGCGGCACAGCCTTCAAGGCGAAGGTCGTCCCAGTCAGAGTGCTGGCTAAATGTGGTGGCTATACCTCAGATATAGCAGATGGCATTATCTGGGCAGCTGGCGGCAACGTCTCCAATGTCCCAGCCAACCAGAATCCGGCAAAGGTGATCAATCTTAGTCTGGGTGGCGAGTCTTCAACTTGCCCACAGACCTATCAACAGGCCATCAATACTGCTCGTCAGCAGGGTGCAACCGTTGTTGTAGCGGCCGGTAACAAAACTAAAGATGTCTCAGGTTTCACCCCCGCCAACTGCACAGGCATCATCGCTGTTGCAAACTCCAATCGCCAGGGTGGGCGAACTGCCACCTCCAACTACGGCAGCATGATAGACCTGGCCGCTCCCGGTGATAACATTCTTTCAACCCATAACAGTGGTCAGTCAACACCGGGATCCGACACCTACGGCAGCATGACGGGCACCAGCATGTCCGCCCCTCACGTCGCCGGCGTGGCGGCTTTGATGTATGCAGTCAAATCAGACATAACACCTGATCAGGTGGAGCAGTTTTTGAAAGAGAGCGCACGCACCTTCCCTGCTAGTTGCCAGGGTTGTGGCAGTGGCATCCTGGATGCGGCAGCGGCCGTGGCCAAGGCCTCTGGTGGAACCACCCCGGTTGATCCTCCCGTTGACCCGCCAAGCGATAACGCTTTGACAAATAAGGTGGCCAAAACAGACCTGTCAGGTAATGCAGGTGCAACGCTCGAGTACGTCTTCGATGTACCGGCTGGCGCCATAAATCTCTCCTTCAAAATGAGCGGAGGCACGGGTGATGCCGATCTTTATGTCAAGTTCAACACTGAGCCTACGGACAACAGCTATGATTGCAGGCCCTATCTCCAAGGTAACAATGAGACCTGCACCATCAGTAACATCCAGACAGGTCGCTACCATGTCATGATCAAGGGTTACAGTGCCTTCTCCGGTGTCTCGCTGGAAGCCAGCTACGACCCGAGCGATACAACACCGGTTGATCCTCCCGTTGACCCGCCAAGTGACAACACCTTGACAAACAAGGTAGCCAAAGCAAACCTGTCAGGTAGTGCAGGTGCAACGCTCAAGTACGTCTTCGATGTACCGGCTGGCGCCATAAACCTCTCCTTCAAAATGAGCGGAGGCACGGGTGATGCCGATCTTTATGTCAAGTTCA
>CBFDBF010000258.1:0-2898 GCA_965602975.1 uncultured Gammaproteobacteria bacterium
ACGCAAACACCCCTGCACCCTGGCCGCCGTCAAAACCACTGAGCAGATCACCAACAACAGCGTCACACGGTTTGACCTGCGCCCAGACATTTTTGGACAGGAGATCCCATGAACAGCGCCCACAACTCATTTATCAACGAGCGACATCCAACCATGACGCATACACTGGGCATACCGGATACTGATGCCGCTCAAGCCATGCCAAAAACCACACTGTTGCTTCCACTCACAGTGACCATAATGGCGGGGGTAATACAGGTAGTGTTAGCACACAAACCGGAAACCCTGCAATGGGCCGCCGCGCTCATCACTGTTGTCTACTGTTTCATGGCCGCCTATGCCCTCAATGACAGACCACGCTTTTTTCACCACCTTTGCCTGACCACAAGCCTTGGCATTGTCCTTGCCGGCGCGTTGCTACTATGGCAACTGGCGACGGTAACCTCGGACAACAGCATCACCTTCTTGACCGCTGTTTCGCTGGTACTAATATGGATCTATATGCTGTCGAACCTGGGGTTTCACCTAACTGTGCTCATGGGATGGACATTGTCGTTTCTGGCCGTGTTAGTTGTTATGGCCACATGTGAGGCAGCAGTAAATGTTCATACCAATGGACTCACGCTGCTGCTTGCCGCCAACCTAATAGGAATGGGCAGCCTGAAAAATCGCGGGCAGCACACCACTCACTTGGCCAGCATAATCCATTCACTGCATGAAAAGGCGACCACGGACGCGGTTACCGGACTGTACAACCGCCGCCACTTCGTGGAACTTGCGGAGCGGGAATACAGTAAAGCAAAGCGACTGGAAAAACCCATATCAATCCTGTTGATAGATATCGACCACTTCAAGGCGATCAACGACCAATACGGCCATCAGGCTGGGGATCGCGTCCTGTGCAGGCTGGCCGACTGTCTGACAGAAAACACCCGAGAGATCAACATCTGCGGCCGCTATGGCGACGATGAGTTCGCCATTTTACTAACCGACTCGAACCAATCAGCTGCCCTGGAAGTAGCACACCGCATTCTCAACTGCATCAACGGGACAAAACAAAATCAAAACGCCTCTAAAAACGAGCACCAATTCGGCATAAGCATCGGTATCGGCAGCAGCCCCCGACTCGCTGCCGACTGCCCCCTCGACAACTTCACCCACCATGCAGATCAAGCCCTGTACGCCGCTAAAAAGGAGGGCCGGAACCGCGTTAACATATTCAAGGCATGTTAAAAATCATATGACAACTGCTCCGCCCCTACATGCAACCACCATTCACCCCAAGGTACTATTTTCTACCACTCTATCAGGATAGATATCACCTCTCCAATAAACCGGGCACCCACCCATAAGCTAGCCGGTAGATAATTCACTGTATAACCACTGCCATCAAGGTAAATGTAGACGGTTTATGACGCTAGCCGTACAAACAATCCAATTATAGAATAGTAGGGGATTCTGTTCCGCTACTGTTTTACAGGAGGTGTCCCGTAGGACGAATATACGCAAACAACCTTTAATCGCTCTCCTCTATGTCCGGCAGCTCTAACAGCGGAACCGACTGCAAGGCGCTACCAGCGATCCCCTTAACCGAGCCATACATGTCGGTGGTATTCAGCAGCACCTTGTCGATCTGCTTCTCCCGCTTCTTCCATATCGCCCGCATCGACCGCTGCTCCGACTCGAGGTCTACACTCATCTGGGTGAAACCCTCAACAATCGCCTCTATCTGCAGGCGGAACTCATTGCCGGTCAGAAAGTCGTACAGCATCCCCATCTTGTCACCTCTATTCTCCTGGGTGACGATGGCTGCACTAAGCTGGATAACAGACTCTCGCAGCACTGTGCAGAGCCCCTTAAACTCTTCAAATGAACAGACCCAAACGCCATCTTTCAGCCCAAAACGCTCCATATCTGGGGGCATTACTGCGGTCACCAATACCCCAATATCTGCATTTTTATCGCGGATGTCAGCCTTGAATTTGTCGATCCAGGTTGGCTGAAATGCCTTGGTACGTTTGCTCTCATAATAGATGGTGCCGCAGTTTTGACGGGTATGGGTGTGCACAATCTGCAGGCAATCTGCGCCCCGCTCACCTTTCTTTATCTCTTGGATCAGATCCAGTGGAAACTGGGCAGAGAGCCACTCCTCGATCCCCAGCTCTTGCACCTCGCCCTGCGTCTGCATAGAGCCCTGCTCCTGCTTGCGCTGCATCTCTTCCGTCAACCGCTTCTGATCTGCCAGCTGCTTCTCTAACTCCTTAAACTTCAGCTCATGGTTGGCCGCGGCCTCTTCTTGAATCTGCTTCTTGGACGCTAGTAGCTGCCGATTCAGCTCCTTTTCTGCCTTCGCCTGCAGTGACTCCTCAAGTTCAGACATCTCCCGCTTCAATTTTTCCAGTGCGATAGAGCTCTGATTAAGTGCCTTTATCTTGCTCGACTTCTCCTCTAACTCCTCTTGCAGAGAGCTAAGCGCATCAGCCTGCTCCGCCGCCACCTCAGCCCGATACTTTGTCTTTAGCTTGTTCTCCCGACTCTTAAGTTCGCTCTCTACCTGTCTATCTATAGATTGCTGCTGCTGTTGTTTATCTGCCTCTAGCCGCTCACGTTCTGCCTGTAATTCAGAAGTTTTAGCTGCGTACTTCTCCTGTTCTTGTTGTAACTCATCACTGTACTGTTTTTTAAGTTGCGCACTTACCTGGCTATAGAGAATAGCGTTGACATCAATCTCCTCCCCACACTTAGGGCAATTTATGGTGTTTCTATCCTGGCTCATGCGCACTCCTGAAAAGCTAGTCAGTATTCGCTACATTGCGACCAACAACAGATCCTTACTCCACTGTAACCGATTTTGCGAGATTACGTGGTTGGTCTACATCGGTCCCTTTGAGTACCGCC
>CBFDBF010000259.1:0-2891 GCA_965602975.1 uncultured Gammaproteobacteria bacterium
AATTCCATCCGCAAGCCCGGAGACCGGCCCTAGGCACATTATCTCGAGCGTAGCGGCGGGCTTCGTCAGGGCAGGATATCCAACCTCCCCTCTCTCCCTCTCTGCGCACTCTCTTTCACTTTGCGCGCGGGTGTGCGCTCAGGAGAAAATATGTGTTCATACCTTTTCCGCAGGGCCGGATGGCTGCTCTGCATGGCTATATCAACCCCCTCTCTAGCAGTTACCGACAATCAGTTAGAGATCATTATTAGCAATTCACGTATTGGCGAAGAGATAGAAAACTCTCCAGCCAATGTAACTGTTATTACTGCCGATGAGATCAACAACAGCGCAGCTACCACCCTGCCGGAACTACTCACTCTGGAGGCCGGAATATTCAGCAACAGCTATTTTGGTAATAGCGCCGCACGCAGCCAGATCGATATGCGTGGTTTTGGCATGACCGGCGGCCAGAACGCCCTTATCCTGCTTAATGGACGCAGGCTTAACGATGTTGATCTGGCAGCAGTAGACTTTGCCGCCATACCTATTGCCAATATCGAACGGATTGAGGTGGTACGTAGCGGCGGATCGGTACTCTATGGTGACGGTGCAACTGGCGGAACTATAAATATAATAACTAAATCACGTGGCGCAGCTGGGACCAGTGGCTTTATCCAGGCCGGTGTTGGCTCCTTCGACTCCAGAGAAACTTCTATCTCCATGACCCATACTGGCGAACGACTCTCCCTCAACTTGGTGGCAAACCAGATCAAGTCTGATGGCTACCGGGACAACAATGAACTACGGCAGCGCAATCTACAGGCAGATCTCCGTTTGTTCCATGATGATAGTGAACTGTTTCTAAAATTTGGCGTGGATGAACAGAAGTTGCGACTACCAGGACCACGCACCGTGGACCCAACCACCTCACTCGATGAGTTGCAAGATGACCCCACGGGAACCAATACACCAAATGATTATGCCAACAAGCGCGGTCATTTTATCACTGCAGGATTTAGCCGATCACTTACTGACAGTGTGGAGCTGATAGTAGATACCGGTTACCGCAAGAAAAATCAGCAGGCATTTTTTGACTACGGATTCGGTTTTTCTGACTATCTGGACAACGATCTAGCAACATGGTCTTTCACCCCACGCCTGCGTATTTCCTATGGCCCACAAAATGATGGCATATTGACACTGGGCTTGGACTACTACGACTCCCAGTACGATTCTGACCGCAAGCAGACAAAACATAGCGCACCTATACATATGCTGGATATCTCACAATCTAGTCTAGCACTCTATGCCCACTCATCGAACGCACTCTCTGCCGATACCACTCTCACTGCCGGTGCACGGCGCCAGTGGATCGATCTCAAGGCGCGAGACAGATATGATCCAACAGCTCCGGGGGCATTTGGTGCAGGGGCACCAGATTATGACAATAGTGAACAGGAGAATATGTTTGAGCTTGGTTTGAGGCACAACCTGAATCCCAACATATCGCTGTTTGGCAGGTATGAACGCAGCGTCCGTTTCGCCACGGTAGATGAACTATATGAGAGCAACATCTTCTCCCACCTAAAACCACAGACCGCAAACCATCTGGATATTGGGGCCGAGTACCGTGATGGTGGTACACAGCTAAAGGGGACTCTCTACGCCATGCAGTTACAAAATGAGATCCACTACAGTCCGGCAGCAGGGGCGTTTGGTGAAAATGTAAACCTTGATCCAACTAAACGCTACGGTATGGAGCTATCCTCCAAGCTTGCACTATCAAAAGATCTCTCGCTCAAGGCGAACTATGCCAGCACCATCTCCAAATTTCGTGATGGCACATACCAAGGCAATGATGTACCGATGGTACCAAGAGATACTGCTAGCTTGGGGTTGGAGGCCAAAATCATGCCTAACCTACTACTCACAACTACCGCCAACTACGTGGGATCAAAGCGTTTTGATAATGATCAGGAGAACACTCTCCATAAAATCCCATCCTATTGGTTGGCAAACATCATGCTAAAAGGCAGTTTCAAGGAGTGGAGCCTGACTGCTAAGGTCAACAATATCTTTGACAAAAAGGTCTATGACTACGGCATCAAAAGCACATTTACTCCCGGCAGGTATAACGCATATCCCCTACCAGAGCGTAACTATAGCGTAAACCTTATGTATCAATGGTAGCCATCTGGGGGTGCAATAGTTTTCTTTTTGTTCTATTATGGTTGACATAGAACCGTAATAGAACATGAGAGGCTACTATGTCCAATACTCTGACCCGTCGCCAGCAGGAGATATATGAGTATCTGTTGGAGAATCTAGATCAATTCTACCATCCACCAACTCTGGATGAACTCTGCATTGAGCTAGGTCTAAGCTCCAAGGGCTCACTGCATAAACAGATTCAGGCACTGATAGATGCCGGACTGGTAGAACCGATGAACAACCAGCGGCGTGGAGTCAGGCTAACTGCTACCGCTCTACAGGAGCTGCAAGATGAAAACGAGCTGCCGATGTTGGGCTATATTGCTGCCGGCTCTCCGATTGAGGCGATTGAGCAGCAGGAGTATCTGCAGGTCCCGGACTTTCTGCGTAGCGACAAGGAGTGCTATCTGCTACAGGTGAGGGGGGACTCAATGATTGAGGAGGGTATCCTGGATGGTGACTACATTGTGGTCGAGCAGCGTAACCGTGCACGTAATGGGGAGATTGTGGTCGCCCTGGTAGAGGGAGATTCAGCCACCCTGAAACGGATTGAGCAGAGCCCAAAAAAAGTGACACTACATCCAGCCAACAGCAGTATGCGGCCTATGCATTACCGGCCTGATCATGTTGAGATTCAGGGGGTGTTGGTGGGCCAGATGAGGGATTATCACTAATAATCATCACCAACCATAGTCAAA
>CBFDBF010000260.1:0-2865 GCA_965602975.1 uncultured Gammaproteobacteria bacterium
CACTGGCGGTACTACAACAGAGTGCGGCGGCAGTGGCCGCACTGGATGTGCTTGCCAACTTTGCCGAACGGGCAGAGCGGCTCAACCTAAACAGCCCACAACTGGTAACTGCCGCTGGCATCCAGATTACAGATGGTCGCCATCCGGTAGTGGAACAGGTCAGCGACACCCCCTTTGTTGCCAACGGTGTAAAGTTCAACGATCAGCGCCGCATCCTCATCATCACCGGCCCCAACATGGGTGGTAAATCAACCTTTATGCGGCAGATCGCCATCACTGTTCTGATGGCCTACGCCGGTAGCTTTGTCCCCGCCAAGAGTGCCAGCATCGGCCCAATCGACCGAATCTTCTCCCGCATCGGTGCTGCCGATGATCTGGCCGGAGGACGCTCTACCTTTATGGTAGAGATGGAGGAGACCGCCAATATACTGCACAACGCCACTGCACAGAGTCTGGTGCTGATGGATGAGATAGGCCGTGGTACCAGCACCTTTGACGGCCTCTCTCTGGCCTGGTCATGTGCAGTCGAGCTGACCACCACAATCAGGGCGTACACGCTGTTTGCCACCCACTACTTTGAGCTGACCACACTGCCCGATGAGTTTGCCGGGATCGCCAACGTCCATCTGGATGCAGTCGAGCATGGAGACTCTATTGTCTTTCTACATGCGGTACGAGAGGGTCCTGCCAATCAGAGTTACGGCTTACAGGTGGCCGCCTTAGCGGGAGTACCACGCAACATTATAGAGCGTGCCAGAGAGCGTCTAAGAGAGCTGGAGGAGTCCGCCCGACAACACAGCGAGCAGCAGGTTAGCCAGCTCTCGCTCTCTCTGAGCGCAAACGTAGAGCCGGAAGAGAGTCCACTGATCCAAGCGGTCGCTGAACTAAAACCGGATGAGCTAACCCCACGCCAAGCGCTGGAGGAGTTGTACCGATTGAAAAAACTTTAGGCCACAAGGGAAGCATTTTCACTGCCGTTAGAAATATTATTTTTCCCAAGTGGCAAGTGCTTTTTCAATCCTGTTTTTAAAAGCAGCAATTTTTTGATCACTCAGTTTTTCGCTATTGTACAGAGACAAGAATTGGAGTTTACTTCTCTTGGTGCAAGCCTCTAGTAATGCTAATTTCATTATTCGTTTTACTGGTTGCCATAATACCAAGCGATCAACCCACCAAGGAGAACCCAGTGTTGTTACCACTATGACTTTTCTTAGATTATCCAGCCGAGGCTTAATTGACCCATAATCACTTGCATGGTCATAGGCGATACCAGGACCCCAAACCCGGTCGAACCACCCCTTGAGCATGGCCGGAAAACCAAACCACCAGGTTGGGAACACAAGCACTAGCGCCTCTGCATCTTGAAGCCTACGCACTTGTTCAGTGATATTTGATGAGTCGTAGCCCCCGTCATAATATGATTTTCTTTCTGTCGCCGTTAATGCAGGCTCAAAACTCTCAGCATAGAGGTCTTCGATAGTAACCTCATGACCAATTTGGGTTAGCTTGTTTTCGACATGCTTACCCAATTCTTTGCAAAGGCTATCATCTAACGGATGTGTTGTAACTATAAGGCACTTCATCTTTTCT
Source organism: uncultured Gammaproteobacteria bacterium (assembly GCA_965602975.1). GTDB lineage: Bacteria > Pseudomonadota > Gammaproteobacteria > Chromatiales > Chromatiaceae > CBFDBF01. The sequence goes on from CBFDBF010000260.1 coordinate 1,591, forward strand.
TCTTGTTTCTAACCTTCAACTAGTCGGCGGTGGCGCGTAGAGAAGCGAGCGTCCCAACGAGAGACTGGTTATGTCTAAATATCATCTATGAGCACCTTTATTGGTGATTTCCATCTGATCTCACTTATTCTTCTACTACATAAACTAGGATTGATCAAAAAATAATCCCTCTGAGCTTCCCCCAATAAAACGGACGATTTAATTAAGAGACATATCTTGCCTCATATTCCACTGGACTGATATAGCCCAGATACGAATGCCGTCTTCTCCTGTTGTAGAAGATCTCAATGTATTCGAACAGACTCTTTTTAGCCTCTTCTTTGGTGCGGTAGTCTTCGTGATCAACCAGTTCGCTCTTTAGGGTACCAAAGAAGCTCTCTGCAACTGCATTGTCTAGACATTCACCTTTGCGGCTCATACTACAAACTAGTGCATTTGCTTTCAGTAGTTGCTGGTAGTCAGAAGATGCGTAGGTGCTGCCTTGATCAGAGTGCACTATCACCGAGTCTACCTTACCTCTTCTCCATACAGCCATCGTCAGGGCATCCTGAACAAGCGTGGCATTGTTTCTCTCGCCCATAGCCCATCCCAGTACCTGCCTGGAATAGAGATCAATTACTACTGCTAGATATAACCACCCCTGCCGGGTAGCAATGAAGGTGGTATCTGATACCCAGGCCTTGTCAGGCGTCTCAACAACAAACTGTCGCTTTAGACGATCTGGGGCTGGTTGCATGGTGTTCTTAGAATTAGTGGTGACGACAAACTTTTTCGCCATCTTCGACTGAATACCATGTCGGTTCATTAGCCTGGCAACACGATTTACTCCAACCTGTTCTCCAATATCCACTAGATCTTGATGAATACGGGGTGATCCATAGATCTCGCGGCTGGCCTTATGAAACAGCCTGATCTTGGCCGCAAGCTGGCGATTGCGCTTGGCTCTGGTGCTTTCTGGACGATCTTGCCAGTCATAGTAGCCGCTGAGTGATACCTCCAATGCATGACAGAGCCTGGATATCTTGTATTGCTCGCTGTTAGCTCGGATAAATGCGTACTTCACTTGAGCTCCTTCGCAAAGTACGCTGCGGCCTTTTTTAGGATTTCTACCTCCTCTCTCAGCCGCTCATTCTCTTGTCTGAGCGTGATGATCTCGCCTTGTGCCGCCTTCTTGGGGCGGCCCCGGCTCGGAAAAGCAAGCTCACCTCTCTTCTCCAGCTGCTCCTTCCATTTATAGAGTTGGTTGCGGCGAATACCTAATTCCATCGCAATCTC
>CBFDBF010000261.1:0-2831 GCA_965602975.1 uncultured Gammaproteobacteria bacterium
CAACAATAACGGCAGGGATAGATAATCCCAGGGTGACCATTTTTGTCACCTTATACCCATAACAGGCTGTCAGCCACTCTCTAAACAGAGGATTACAGAGCGCAATAGTAAATTGACACAAAAAAATAACTATTTTTATCTTATTGATTCAACACTATTTAACCATACTATTCCTGTAAATATGACGAGTTGGCACCAATAATGCAGTAGTGTAATCCGAGCTTTACCGAGTTCCACAAACGAAGATTATCCAGCTACGCGTTTTGTAGCTTTTCTTAAAGTTTTACTGAGGAGTATCCACATGAAAAAGATCCAACAAGGTTTTACCTTGATTGAACTGATGATCGTAGTAGCGATCATCGGCATCCTGGCGGCCATTGCGCTACCTGCCTATCAGGACTTTACAGTTCGGGCACGTGTAGGGGAGGCATTTATAACCGTTAAATCCGCCCAAGCACTTATCGGTACAGATGCAACCACGCCTTTAGAACTTACGGCAACAATAGCCGCTTTTAACGCACAAGCTGGCGGTGCTGGTATAGTAAGCAAATACATCACTAGTATACAGATGCAACTAGATGGCAGCCTTATTGTAACCTTGAATCCAGCCAATGTTGGCGGTGCTGTCGGAGCAGGAACAAATACCGTTGTATTCACCCCATACATACAGGGTGGTGGTGCTGCGCCAGTGCAACTGCTTGCCTCTTATGGTGTTACCGCAGGGTCTCTGGATTGGGGCTGTGGCAGTGCAACTAATGTTGTTGCAGCTGGCCGCGGTCTGACACCAACCACTGCCGGTACACTCCTGGCCAGATATGCACCTGGTGATTGCAAATAGTAGGCAAACCATATACACCGTTTAGTGCAGATATAATGCTCGACAAAAAGCCCCGCTTATGTGGGGTTTTTTATCGCTTCAGAAAAGATTAGTGACCCTTGCTATTCGCGGTCGGGACAGTGCATGGATGTACCTTTTACGAACCTAAGGATGGAGCCCTGGGGCATAGATGCTGTAACACGACATTGTGCCGTAGCTTTTTGAAAATAGTCTCGGGAGATATCCCATGAGAAAGATCCAAAAAGGTTTTACCCTAATCGAACTGATGATCGTGGTAGCTATCATCGGCATCCTAGCGGCTATTGCGCTGCCTATCTATCAGGACTTTACGGTTCGGACACGTGTAGGGGAGGCATTTATAACCGTTAAATCCGCCCAAGCACTTATCGGCACAGATGCAACCACGTCTTTAGAACTTACGGCAACAATAGCCGCTTTTAACGCACAAGCTGGCGGTGCTGGTATAGTAAGCAAATACATCACTAGTATACAGATGCAACTAGATGGCAGCCTTATTGTAACCTTGAATCCAGCCAATGTTGGCGGTGCTGTCGGAGCAGGAACAAATACCGTTGTATTCACCCCATACATACAGGGTGGTGGTGCTGCGCCAGTGCAACTGCTTGCCTCTTATGGTGTTACCGCAGGGTCTCTGGATTGGGGCTGTGGCAGTGCAACTAATGTTGTTGCAGCTGGCCGCGGTCTGACACCAACCACTGCCGGTACACTCCTGGCCAGATATGCACCTGGTGATTGCAAATAGTAGGCAAACCATATACACCGTTTAGTGCAGATATAATGCTCGACAAAAAGCCCCGCTTATGTGGGGTTTTTTATCGCTTCAGAAAAGATTAGTGACCCTTGCTATTCGCGGTCGGGACAGTGCATGGATGTACCTTTTGCGAACCTCAGGATGGAGCCCTGGGGCATAGATGCTGTAACACGACCCTAGGATCCAGGCCTACTCCGGGACGATGGTCAAGCAGAGCCACACTCGCCTGTAAATTCAATTGCACTACTGTATGTTCTCAGTTATTGTCTTATTGTACAAATAGTTGTGGATATTAGACTACAATCTACTTTATATTTAGGTACAAGCAGGTTGGATTTGACTTGATAGCATTAAGAGGGATAGCAGGTGTTGCTGGTGAGACTCAGGTTTTGCCAGGACAACACATTGTATCTAGTTGAAATCAGAGGATAAAGATGGCAGCAGCACAACCTAAGCCAAAGACCAGTGGGCTGGCATACCGCCTGGTTCAAGATGGTCTGCTATCAGAAAAAGATGCTCAGCAGGCGCTGCAGCAGGCGACGGCCAAACGGATAGCATTTGTCACCCACTTGGTAGAGCAGAATATCCTCAGCAGCAGTAAGATCGCCCATGCCGCCTCACATGAGTTTGGGGTTCCTCTGTTTGATCTCAAAGCCATAAACCTGGAGCAGGCTCCAGTCACCCTGGTGGCAGAGAAGCTGATCCGCAAACATAGGGCACTGCCCCTGGTGAAACGTGGTGGTCGCCTCTTTCTCGGGGTCTCCGACCCTACTAATATAGCCGGGCTGGATGAGATCAAGTTCCACACCGGGTTGACCACCGAAGCGGTGGTAGTGGAGGAGAGCGCACTCTCCCGCGCCATCGAGACCGCACTGGAGGCGCAATCTGAAACCCTGTCGGCACTGATAGATGATGATCTGGACAGCCTTGACTTTAACACTGAAAGTCATGACCAACCAAAAGATGACGATCTGGATGTCGATGACGCCCCGGTGGTTCGCTTTGTCAACAAGATGCTGCTGGATGCCATCAAGCAGGGGGCATCGGATGTCCATTTTGAGCCGTATGAGAAGAGCTTCCGTATCCGCTACCGCCAGGATGGCATGCTACATGAGGTCGCCTCTCCCCCGGTCAATATCGCCTCCCGTCTGACCGCTAGGCTCAAGGTGATGTCTCGGATGAATATCGCCGAGCGGCGTATTCCCCAGGATGGGCGGATCA
>CBFDBF010000262.1:0-2827 GCA_965602975.1 uncultured Gammaproteobacteria bacterium
GAACCACCACCAGAGACTGCTACAGTGATATTTGGATCGGTTTTCTGGTGCTCCTCTGCCCACGCCTGAGCTACATTAACCAGAGTATCAGAACCCTTATTCTGGATTACTCGGTTGCTCTCAGAGCTACATCCGCTTATGGCCATTATGGCTACTATGGCGGCAATGACAGTTGGTTTGGTATACATGTTGAGCTCCTGTGTCCATCCTGATAAGTGTAGTAGAATTTAATTTCTGTTCGGGATGATACTTGGGTTTTGTTACACTTTTATGACGTTGGTTGTTTTTTTGTGGTTGGAGGGTGTATGGGTAAAATTCTAATTAGTGAAGCGGATGGGGATGGTGTTGTACCATTTTTGCGCGGTATCCTAACCCGCTCACTACAGGAGGCGGGACTATCATTCGATGAGGCCTACCAAGTGGCCTCTGAGGTGCGACGTGAACTCAGTCCAGAGAGCAGAGATTTGGAGATATCCAGCCATAAGTTACGGGATATTGTAGTCAAATATCTGACTAGCTCTTTTGATAATGAGGTGGTTAGTCGCTATCTGGCATTGGGTGCGGCACCAGATACTATCTATGTACGCAGTGAGGAGGGGGATCTGACCCCGTTCTCCAGGGCGCATCACCAGCACTTTCTTGAGCCGTGCTGCCTCTCTACCAGCAAGTCAGCTGCTATTACCAACAAGGTGTATGAGCAGCTATTACAGGCTGGTGATGAGGCCGTATCATCTAAAGAAGTCCGCTCTATTACCCGCCGCCACCTCAAGGATGAGGTGGATAAGAGGGCGGCTGAGCGCTATATGAAATGGAGCCAATTTTCGCGTAGCAGCCGTCCACTTCTTATCCTGATTGGAGGCACTGCAGGATGTGGTAAGAGTAGTATCGCTACTGAATTAGCACACCGGTTGGATATCGTAAGGATTCAGTCTACTGATATGTTGCGTGAAGTGATGCGTATGATGGTGCCTGAGCGGCTGTTGCCGACACTGCATACATCATCCTTTCGGGCGTGGGAGGCGTTGTCCCAGAGTGGGGATCAGTCGCCAGATATGGATGAGGTGGTGGTTGCTGGGTATCAGGCTCAGGCAGATCTGCTATCGGTGGCATGTGAAGGGGCAATTCAGCGGGCGTTGACGGAGCGGGTCTCTATGATCCTGGAGGGAGTGCATGTCTGTCCAAGTCTATTGGAGAAGATAACTGAGGTAGAGGATGCAGTCATTATTCCGATTATGCTGGGTGTGCTCCGTCCCAAAAAGCTGCGGGCACGTCTTAAGGGTAGAGGTGATGAGATACCTGATCGTCGGAGTAAACGCTATTTGAAACACTTTGATAATATTTGGCGGTTACAATCGTTTCTGCTGTCGGAGGCAGATCGGGCGGGGGTTCCAATTATTGTCAACGATAGTAAAGAGACGGCGATGTGGGAGGTGGTGCGTACCATCATCGATCAGTTAGAGAGTGAGTAGAGATAAGGGGAGTGAGTAGAGGTGTCACAGTTACATAAGGCTATATTTGTGATCTTGGACGGGTTGGGAGATAGACCATGTGATGAGTTGGAGGGACAGACTCCATTAGAGGCGGCAGCTACGCCTAATATGGATCGGTTGGTGGCAGGTGGTATCTGCGGCATGATGGATCCGCTGTCCCCTGGAGTGGTTGTTGGCACTCATACCGGTACATCTCTGCTTTTTGGGTTGCCTAAGAGACAGGCGCAGTATCTGGCGCGTGGGCCGGTTGAGGCTGTTGGTAGTGGGATTCCACTGCGCCCTGGAGCTATTGCGATACGCGCCAATTTTGCCACTCTAAAAATGGATGGCGATAGGCTGATGATAAAGGATCGTCGGGCTGGGCGTATAGATGAAGGGACAGAAGAGTTGTCGCTACTGCTGCGCGATATTGATCTTGGAGATGGTATTACCGGATCTCTCTATCCCTCCACACAGCATCGAGCAGTGCTCTGTCTGTATGGCACAGATCTTTCGGCGGATATAAGTGATACCGATTCTGGGATCGGGGCAAGTTATAGCGCTGTTCTACAGAGTGAGGCGTATGGGTTAAAGAGTAAACAAGCGGTAGTTACTGCTAAGGCTGTCAATAGGTTTATCCAGATTGCTCATGAACGTTTAGCTGCGGCTCCACTCAATATTGTTCGGCAGCAGGCCGGGTTGGTAAGTGCCAATGGTATTATCACCAGGGGGGCCGGCAAGTTAGAGCCGCTGGACTCTATTGTCAACCACTACGGTCTTAAGGCGGCGGTGGTTAGTGGAGAGGGCACAGTAATCGGATTGGCTCACCTGTTGGGATATACGGTACTGCAAGACCGGTCTTTCAGTGCACTACCAGAGAGTAATATAGCGGGAAAGGTTGCGATGGCCAAAACTGCCATTAAATCTCACGATATAGTGTTTTTACATATCAAGGGGCCAGATATATCTGCCCACGACAGGGATCCACTAGAGAAGAAGCAGGTGCTGGAGCGAATAGACCTGGAGTTGGCTGCGCTGTTGGATGAGGATCTAGTAATAACTATTAGCGGAGATCACTCTACCAACTCCAATACTGGCTCCCACTGTGGCGATCCAGTCCCATCTCTAATTTATAGTCCTTGGGGGCGCCAAGATAGCTGCCGAGAGTTTAGTGAGAGTGTCTGTATGCAGGGTGGTATGGGGAGGATTAACTCTACCTCACTTTTGACTATCACCCTGGATGCTATGGATGCAATGCATCAGTTTCAGCAGATTGAGAATCGCCTGTTTACCTAAGGGGCATCTCTATCAATTCATGTTTGGTATCCATGCGCTTGAGAAGCCCAATAACTTCGTTG
>CBFDBF010000263.1:0-2812 GCA_965602975.1 uncultured Gammaproteobacteria bacterium
TATTCTTTGTCTCTTGGGCTGTTTTGTTTTTGTCTAAAAAGGGCTCTGACCCCTTTTTAGTGGCCAGTACCCAGAGCCGTTTGAGGAAGCGGTGGGAGCCATCGACTCCCTCATCTGACCACTCCAGCGACTGGTCTGGGGGGGCGGTGAACATGGTGTAGAGGCGGACGGTATCGGCACCATAACGCTCCACCATCGCCTGTGGATCGATGCCGTTGTTTTTTGATTTTGACATCTTCTCGATGCCGCCTACTTCGACCGGCTGGCCATCAGTTTGCAAGGTGGCGCTGATGGCGCGCCCCTTGTCGTCGTGCTTCACTTCAACCTCGGCGTGGTTGTACCACTCTCTCTGGCCACCCTCTCCAGTACGAAAATAGGTGTCGGCTATTACCATCCCCTGGGTCAGCAGGTGGGTGAAGGGTTCATCGGAGTTCAGCTGTTCCGCATCGGGCGCTTCCGGTACCCCTGCCCTCTGCGGCACTAGCACACCCTGTACGTCACGCATCAGCTTGTGGAAGAAGCGGGCGTAGAGTAGGTGCAGGATGGCGTGTTCGATGCCGCCTATGTAGTGATCTACCGGTAGCCAGTAGTTGGCGCGTTCGTCCAGCATGCTGCTGGTGGCATCGCTACAGGTGTAGCGGGCGTAGTACCAAGAGGACTCCATAAAGGTGTCAAAGGTGTCGGTCTCCCGCTCCGCCTCGCCGCCGCACTCCGGGCAGGCTGTTTGATACCACTCCGGCATTTTTTTAATCGGTGAGCCGCCAGTGGCATCAAACTCCACATCTTCTGGCAGAATCACTGGTAGATCCTCTGTGGGGACCGGAACGGTGCCACACTGCGGGCAGTGGATCATCGGGATGGGCGCACCCCAGTAGCGCTGACGAGAGACCCCCCAGTCGCGCAGCCGGTACTGCACCTGCTTCTCGCCTAGCTCCATGGCGTTGAGATCAGCGGCGATGGCATCTACCGCCCCCATGTAGCTCAGGCCGTCATATTTGCCCGAGTTGACGCAGACACCCCGCGCCTTATCGGCATACCACTCTTGCCACTGGTCGGTGGAGAAGGATTCGCTGTCGACAGCGATTACCTGCTTGATCTCCAGGCCGTAGCTCTTGGCGAAATGGAAGTCGCGCTCGTCGTGGGCAGGTACCGCCATCACCGCACCCTCGCCATAGCCGGAGAGCACATAGTTGCCCACCCAGACAGGAATCGGCTGGTTGGTCAGGGGGTGGGTGACGGATATGCCGGTGGGCACTCCTCTCTTCTCCATGGTGGCAAGGTCTGCTTCGGCTACGCTGCCCTGCTGACACTCTTCGATGAAGGTGGCCAGCTCGGCATTCTCTTGGGCTGCGTACTGGGCCAACGGATGGTCGGCGGAGACGGCACAGAAGGTGACCCCCATTATGGTGTCTATCCGGGTGGTGTAGACCCAGAGTTGCTCTCTTGTACTGTCCAGTTCATAGGGGAAGGCGAAACGTACGCCGTAGCTCTTGCCAATCCAGTTGCGCTGCATGGTGCGCACCTTCTCTGGCCACTCCTCCATGTTGTCCAGCTCATCCAGCAGCTCTTCGGCATAGTCGGTGATTTTGATGAACCACTGAGGGATCTCGCGTCGCTCCACCAGGGCGCCGGAGCGCCAGCCGCGGCCATCAATCACCTGTTCGTTGGCCAGCACGGTCTGGTCCACCGGGTCCCAGTTGACCACGGAGTTCTTCTTGTAGACCAACCCTTTGCGGTAGAGCTCAGTGAAGAGCCACTGCTCCCACTTGTAGTATTCCGGCTGGCAGGTGGCCAGCTCGCGGCTCCAGTCATAGCCGAAGCCGAGCTGCTGGAGCTGCCCCTTCATGTAGTCGATATTGGAGTAGGTCCAGTTGGCAGGTGGCATGTTGTTCTTGATTGCCGCCCCCTCTGCCGGCAGGCCAAAGGCATCCCAACCCATCGGTTGCAGTACATTCTTGCCCAACATCCGTTGATAGCGGGCGATCACATCACCAATAGTGTAGTTGCGCACATGCCCCATATGCAGCTTGCCGCTCGGATAGGGGAACATGGATAGGCAGTAGAACTTCTCCCGCCCCGGCTCCTCTGTCACCTGGAAGCTGCGGTTCTCATCCCAAAAACCGCGAGCACTGCTCTCTACCTTTGCTGGATTGTAGCTCTGTTGCATGGTCTGGTATTGCTGCCTATAAGGTGGATTTGACCGGATATTGTACAGCGGCACAGAGAGAGTTGATATATTTCTATCTTGGTACACACTATGGATAGGGGTTTGGATAAAACAGCGAGGGTTAAACTATGACAGATAACAAACAGCAAGAGCCATTAGAGCGGATGGTTGCGGCCTACGAGAGCATGTTGCAGCGGGTGGATGAGGTGTTGAAGACGGCAGAGGAGCATGCCATTCCACCGCTCAAAAACGCCTTTGATTACGCTCGGGAGAAGGCAGTAGAGCTGGATGAGCTGACTAGTGAAGAGGCGGAGAAGATAGCCGATTATGTGAAACGTGATATGCACGATGCGGCCAATTTCATGGCCGATAATGCAGATGGGTTCCGCGACTGGTTACAGTTTGATCTGGAGCTGATAGAGAGCAGGGTACGAGAGCTGTTTATCAGCGTGGCCGATAAGACGCGGCTGGAGCTGGCGGAGTTAGCCGAACGGGCGCGGGAGGGGATTCTATACCACACCGGTGAGATAACCGGACCCGGCACCTTGGTATGTACCAGCTGTGGCAAGAAGCTCAACTTTCATAAGGCGGGGCATATTCCACCCTGTCCCCAGTGTCGTGCCACTAGATATCGGCGGCATAAGG
>CBFDBF010000264.1:0-2805 GCA_965602975.1 uncultured Gammaproteobacteria bacterium
CACGCCATCTGCCGCCGAAAGAGGATCTGGCACCATCCAAAGATTGGTTAAATCCAGATTACGATTAGCGAGACACGCTGTTGTATATCAGGGTTTAACTCAAGGAAGAGCTGCTCTGTTCGCCACTCCCGCATAAGCGGGAGAGGTGGCTTATGGATCCTATGTTTGCGGGTTTCAGTATAGAGCTTATAGGGTTGAGGTCACTGGATGCTGGTCTTTTTCTAGGATGATGTAAAACCAATCAATATAGAGGCTCTTTAACCCTCTTTAGCACACAATATTTGTGTGCTTGAAACCTCTTGGTATCTCTGAATAATTTCATTATGGATGGTGAATGAACAGCTGGTTTACGGGGAGCATTGCAAGATCACGGGGAATCGAATGCAGAGTAGAGAGAACATTAAAGTCGCACTATTAACACTTGCCGCTTTGGGGCTGCTCGGGGCTATCTTCTATACCGCCATCTGGTGGGTCTCTCTCACTGCTCCTAACTACCCAGAAGAGTCATTTCCTGATGGGGTGCGGATCCATTTCCATATGAATGGCGTGTTCAATGGTTGTGAGAAGGTTAATAAGGCTGAGATCCTGGAGGAGGTGGCTCTGGATTGTGTGCATGAGATGGATACTATCAACCACTATGTAGGGATGTACCCCATTGCTGCAGGTGGCCCGGTAGAGCGTGGCTTTGGGCAGTTTCTAACAGTTTTTCTGGGTGTTATGCTGCTCGGTTTTATCTGTACCAAGCCGGCGATAAGGGTCACCATACTGGCTCTAGGTTTTGCTGGTATTGCTACCTGGATGTACCTTGCTATTTATGGTGAAGATGGATTTAGTCTACAGAATGCTGGCTATGTTACTGCCCTGACTACCTCTCTGGATCAGGAGGTGGCAAGTGAAACTGGCGAGCCAGAGATTGTGATTGGCGGGATTGTCGGTGCAGTGCGAGACTCTCTGGAGGATTCAGGGGTTGAGGTGATACTGCCATCAGAGGTTGAGAGGGAAAAAAAAGCCTCTCAGAGTGGTGCAAAAAAGACGTACCTGGTAGAGCAGATCAAGCTGGGGTACGAAAAAGATCGTGCCTTGGGGCGAGTGGAAGGCATCTGGAATGGCAGTAGTTATCAAGTGATGGCGTGGCACTACGCCAAGAGCCTTGGTCGCTACTTCAATAATCAGGCCGAGATCGTGCCGATGGTGCAGAGTCTCAAGTTGGCGATCAATGTTGTGTTTGGTGGGTTGATTGGGGCGATGCTGCTGCTGGTTTTTGGTGCACGCAAGAGTGGCGGTATCCTCTACTGGCTGTTGGTGCTGGTGCCGATGGGGTTACCACTGTTCTTTATTATCGATTATTCGGCCTGGCTCTGGTGGTATGGCCACACCCTTAACGACATGGGCGCCTTCTCGGTGAAGCCGTTTATGCCGACGGTGTTTGGGGATGGTAAGGTGGCACAGTTTACCACCCACTCCTATCCCTACAAGGGGTTTGGGTTGATGCTGCTGTTGTCGCTGGTTCTGGCTGTGGCAGCACTGCTCAGGCGCAAGCAGTTAAAAGGCGCGTGAAGAGTTGGACTATCTGGCTGTTATTGACCGCCTCTGTTCTATTATCGACTGGCGGACAGACCCAAGAGCACCCCTCCCTGCAGGCTCTAGTAGATGCGGCTGAACCTAACTCTACGCTAGTCCCTCCTCCCGGCACCTATGCTGGCTCGGTCTCTATCACTGATCCGATAACCATTGATGGTAAGAATCTGGTAACCGTAGATGCAGGTGGTAAGGGGTCAATTATTATCATAGAGAGTGATGGTGTAACCCTTAAGAACATGCGTCTGACCAACTCTGGAGAATCACATAATGATGTTGACTCCGGGGTTCAGGTGCGTGGTAATTTCAATGTAATAAAAAACAATACTATAGATGACTCTCTATTTGGGATTGATCTTAGTCAGTCGAATAGCAACATCATTCGTGGTAACCGTATCTCATCCAAGGCTGTTGATCTGGGAGTAAGGGGTGATGCAATTCGTCTCTGGTACAGTTTTAATAACAGGGTTACTGATAATATTATCCGCGACTCACGCGATACCGTGATCTGGTATTCACGAGATAACCTGATTGCCCGTAACGATGCGCGTGGAGGTCGTTACTCCCTCCACTTTATGTACTCCCAGTACAATGAAGTCTTGGATAACTATTATGAGGATAATGCCGTCGGGATCTTTGTGATGTATAGCGATGGGGTGGTGCTCAAAGGTAACCATATCGCCCATGCGACCGGCCCTACCGGTATGGGTATCGGTTTTAAAGAGACCTCAGATGTAACTATCTCTGATAATAAGGTACTACACTGCTCTACTGGATTATATCTGGATATCTCACCCTACCAGCCAGATACAACCAACCGAATCACCAATAATCTAATCGCCTTTAATGGTATCGGGATCTCTTTTCTTAACGATTGGAAGGGTAATGTTTTCAAGGGGAATAGCTTTAAGGGAAATATCACCCAGGTGGCAGTAGGTGGCGGCAAGACGGCCAATCGTAATGAGTGGCTGGGTAACTACTGGGAAGATTTTACTGGGTTTGATCAAGACCGGGATGGTATTGGAGATAAACCATATGAGCTCTACGGTTATGCCGATCGCATCTGGATGGATGTGCCGGCTGCCAGGTTTTTTAAAGGATCCCCTCTGCTGGAGGTGCTGGATTTTCTGGAGCAGTTAGCCCCATTTAGTGAGCCGGATCTTATTCTGCGGGACAGGCGTCCGGTCATGTTGGCAGAGCTTGCGGCTGTGCCACTGGAGGTGGAGA
>CBFDBF010000265.1:0-2802 GCA_965602975.1 uncultured Gammaproteobacteria bacterium
ACTGTTGCCAGATCACAAAAAGATGAAAAATCAGACAGTCAAAGCGCCCTAGAGTCGTCATAAGCCGATTTCAGCCCTTTTTCTTCTAATCAGCACCCCGAAGTATGGTATGATAATCAGCTGTTTTAGTGGCCTTTAGGCCTGTTTCGTACCAGAGGTCAGGGTACAGCCGTTTAGACGAGAATATATCACCCAGATGACTGAATTTGCTAAAGAGGTTCTTCCGGTAAATCTGGAAGATGAGATGCAGAATTCCTATCTCGATTACGCCATGAGCGTGATCGTGGGGCGTGCACTGCCAGATGTGAGGGATGGCCTGAAACCGGTACATCGCCGTTCGCTCTTCTCAATGCACGAGCAGAATAACGACTGGAACAAGTCCTACAAGAAATCGGCCCGTATCGTCGGTGACATCATGGGTAAGTATCACCCACATGGTGATAGCGCCATCTATGACACCATCGTGCGCATGGCGCAGCCCTTCTCCATGCGCTACATGCTGGTGGATGGCCAGGGTAACTTCGGCTCTGTGGATGGGGATTCTCCGGCCGCCATGCGTTATACCGAGATCCGTATGGCCAAGATTGCCCACGAGCTGTTGGATGATCTGGACAAAGATACGGTCGACTTCATCCCCAACTATGATGAGTCGGAGTATGAGCCGTCAGTCATGCCGGCCCGTTTTCCTAACCTGCTGGTCAATGGGTCATCCGGTATCGCTGTGGGTATGGCCACCAATATTCCACCGCACAATATCAGTGAGACCATTAGTGGCTGTATTGCCCTGATAGATAATCCTGAGACCTCTATCGATGAGTTGATGGCAGAGCACATTCCGGGGCCAGATTTTCCAACCGCTGCATTTATTAATGGCATTAGTGGTATCCGTGAGGCGTACCGGACTGGCCGTGGCAGGATCCATATCCGGGCCCGCAGCGAGATTGAGACTAAGGAGTCTAGCAACCGTCAGCGGATTGTGATAACCGAGCTTCCCTATCAGGTGAACAAGGCGCGTCTGCTGGAGAAGATTGCCGAGCTGGTAAAGGATAAGCGGATTGAAGGGATCACAGAGCTGCGGGATGAGTCCGACAAGGATGGTATGCGGGTAGTGATCGAACTACGACGGGGCGAAGTGGCAGAGGTAATACTGAATAACCTCTATCAACATACCCAGATGCAGAATGTATTCGGCATCAACATGGTGGCCCTGGTGGATGGACAGCCACGGCTGCTGAATTTGAAGCAGATGCTGGAGTATTTCCTGCAGCATCGGCGTGATGTAGTCACCAGACGTACCCTTTATAAACTGCGTAAGGCGCGGGACCGGGCCCATGTGTTGGAGGGGTTGGCGGTAGCCCTGGCCAATATTGATGAGGTTATAGCGCTGATAAAGGCGGCGGCCAGTCCGGCCGAGGCCAAGAAAGGATTGCTGGCACGTCACTGGAAATCTGGCGCTGTAGAGGCGATGCTGGAGCGGGCTGGTGCGGAGGCTTCGCGGCCACAGGGTTTGGCGGTAGAGTTTGGTCTTACCAAGCAGGGATATTGCCTGACAGAGGCCCAGGCCCAGGCTATTCTGGAGCTGAGACTACATCGTCTGACCGGCCTGGAACAGGACAAAATACTCAATGAATACAGTGAGATCATTGGCAAAATTGAGGTACTGCTAGACATACTGTCTAGTCCAGATCGCTTGATGAAGGTTATCCGGGATGAGCTGCTAGAGATCATGGAGCAGTACGGTGATGAGCGCCGTACCGAGATCATTCAGGATCATCTGGATCTTACCCTTGAGGATCTTATTACCGAAGAGGATGTAGTGGTTACCCTCTCTCATGCCGGCTATGCCAAGGCACAGCCGCTTGACGTCTATCAGGCGCAGCGGCGTGGTGGTAAAGGCAAATCTGCCACTACCACCAAGAATGAGGATTTTGTCGAGCGTCTGTTTGTTGCCAGCACCCACGATACTGTGCTCTGCTTCTCCAGCCGTGGCAAGGTCTACTGGCTGAAGGTGTATCAACTGCCGCAAGCTGGACGTGCTGCCAGGGGCAAGCCTATTATTAACTTGTTGCCGCTGGAGGAGGGTGAGCGCATCAATGCAGTACTGCCAGTGAGGGAGTATGCAGAAGATCGTTATGTCTTTATGGCCACCAGCTCCGGCACGGTCAAAAAGAGCAGTTTGGTAGATTTTTCTCGCCCCCGTTCCAATGGCATTATTGCGGTTGATCTGCGAGAGGATGACCAACTGGTTGGCGTTGCAATTACTGATGGCAGTCAGGATGTAATGCTCTTTACCTCAGCTGGCAAGGCGATGCGTTTCAATGAATCTGCAGTACGAGTGATGGGACGTACTGCCTGCGGTGTGCGTGGAGTTAAACTGCAGCCGGGGCAGAGGGTTATATCATTGATTATTGAGGAGGAGGGGCGCACTATCCTCAATGTAACTGAAAATGGTTATGGTAAGCGTACCGAGATGGAGCAGTATCCGGCCAAGGGGCGTGGTGGTATGGGAGTGATTGCCATCAAGACCTCTGAGCGCAATGGAGAGCAGGTGGGGGCAGTACTGGTCGATGAGACTGATGAGGTTATGTTGATCACCAATGGTGGTACTCTAGTACGCACTCCGGTTGCTGATGTTTCGATTATGGGTCGTGCTACCCAGGGGGTTATGATGATCCGGGTAGGTAAGGATGAGCGTCTGATCGGGATTGAGCGTATTGAGGCGCTAGATGGGGAAGATGGGGAAGATGGGGATGTATCTGATTAACTTTTGTCATTCCAGTGAAAGCCAGGATCAAGTGAAAT
>CBFDBF010000266.1:0-2755 GCA_965602975.1 uncultured Gammaproteobacteria bacterium
GCAATCTGAAAGTGGTCGGCAGTTTTGAGCTGCTGTTCCCGGCTCCATTTGGTCTAGCTCAAGAAACCATGCGTATAGGGGCGTTTCTAGATGTGGGGAATGTATTTGATACCCACGATGATAACTTTGATGCTGGCGAACTCCGTTACTCTACTGGTGTCTCACTCAAGTGGCTGTCACCTATGGGTGCATTGGGTATAAGTCTGGCCGCACCGCTCAATGAGAAGAGTGGCGATGATACGGAGGTCTTTCAATTTACTTTTGGTAGTTCCTTTTGATAGTTATGGAGGGTGGTTGTGAATAGATTAATAGCAGTGGTTCTTTTGGCTGGTTTGGTAGGTATCGGTTCTGCTCATGCTGAGCAGAAGATTATGGTGGTTAACTATCAGAAGGCGGCACAGGAAGCCCCTCAGTCCAAGGTTACCGAGAAGCTTTTGAAGGAGGAGTATGCCCAGAAGACCAAAGGACTTGAGAGCGCAGGAAAGAAGCTCAAGACATTGGAGAGTAAGTTGCAAAAAGATAGGGCAGTAATGAGTGCTGCTGAGTTGAAACGTCTGGAGCAGGATATTCGTTCACGTCGGAACAAACTTAACTTTGACTTGAAGGAGGCACAGGCAGATTTTCAACTTCGGGTGTCGGAGGAGCGTAGAAAATTGATTCGTCAGATCATCGAAGTTGTGCGTGAGATAGGAAAAGAGGAGAAAGTAGATATGATCTTGAGTGAGGGAGTAGTTTACGCCAGTGATGATGTCGACATCACAAACAAGGTTATAGAGCGTCTAAAGAAACGTTCTAAGGGTAAATAAACAGGGGAGTCCACTTGAGTTTCCAACTGGGTGAACTGGCACGTGTAGCTGAGGCGGAGCTACACGGTGATGCTGGTCGTGAGATCACATCTGTAGCACCACTTGAGCGTGCCACTGCTGGATCCATCGCCTTCCTCTCCAATCATAAATATCGGAAACATCTATCTGCCACTAAGGCATCTGCAGTAATCCTGAGTCAAGAGTTTATATCAGAGTGTCCGGTAGATGCTTTGGTTGTCACAGACCCATATTTAGCCTATGCGCGCATCAGCAGCTACATGTTCCCTCTGCCGGAGCTGCAGCCCGGAGTGCATGAGTCAGCGGTAGTTGCCATTGGTGCAGAGGTTGATCCTACTGCATGGATCGGGGCAGGTGTAGTGATAGAGGAGGGTGCGCAGATTGGTGCAGGGGTATCTATCGGTCCAGGCTCTGTTGTCGGCAGCAATGTACAGTTGGGGAGTGGCTCTCGTCTAGTGGCCAATGTTACGTTATGCGCTGGAGTAAGAG
This sequence comes from uncultured Gammaproteobacteria bacterium, assembly GCA_965602975.1. Classification (GTDB taxonomy): domain Bacteria; phylum Pseudomonadota; class Gammaproteobacteria; order Chromatiales; family Chromatiaceae; genus CBFDBF01. The sequence continues at coordinate 1,314 of CBFDBF010000266.1, forward strand.
TGGGAGAGAGGGTTCTGATCCATCCTGGGGTGGTTGTAGGTAGTGATGGCTTCGGTCTGGCTAAGAGTGGTAACAGCTGGGTGAAAGTGCCGCAGTTAGGAGGCGTGGTTATTGGTGATGATGTGGAGATTGGTGCCAATACTACCATTGATAGAGGCACACTGCGCGATACAGTACTCGAACGGGGGGTTAAACTGGATAATCAGATTCAGATAGCGCATAACGTCCAGATTGGTGAGCATACTGCCATCGCTGGTTGTGTTGGGATCGCTGGATCAACCCGTATTGGTCGTAGATGCACCATCGGTGGCGGGGTTGGTATCGTTGGACATTTAGATATACCAGATGACACCCACTTCTCTGCCCAGAGCCTGGTTACACGTTCACCTAGAGAGGCGGGTAACTATAGTGGTAATCTCCCAGCTGTTGCTGATGGCGAGTGGCGCAAGAGTGTTGTCCATATACGCCATCTTGATGCTATAGTTAGACGACTTGAAGTCTTGGAGGATGATGCGTGAGTAGTATGGATATAAACAGAATTCTGGCTGTGCTGCCACACCGTTATCCTTTCTTGCTGATTGATAGGGTGCTGGAGTTTAAACAGGATGAAAGTCTTCTGGCGATAAAGAATGTAACCTATAACGAACCATTCTTTGGTGGCCACTTTCCGATTAAGCCGGTGATGCCTGGGGTGTTGATCATAGAGGCGATGGCACAAGCGACTGCGCTGTTATCTATGGAGTCACATCCAGAGAGTATAACTGAGACCTCTATATATCTCTTTGTAGGTATCGACAAGGCTCGTTTTAAGCGTCAGGTAGAGCCGGGAGACAGACTGCTGATAGAGGCGTGTCAGCTCAAGATGAAACGCGGTATCGGTGTCTTCTCATGCAGTGCTAAGGTAGATGGAGAGCTGGCTGCTACGGCAGAGATTATGTGTACCGAGAGGGATTTTGCTTAGGGGTCTGTCGGACTTACCTGTTTAGAGCAAAAAGTATAAGAGTGTCATATTGATGATTGATTCAAACGCTATTATCGACCCTGCCGCAGAGCTGGATGAGGGGGTAACGGTTGGCCCCTTCGCTGTTATTGGCCCCAATGTACGTATTGGTAAAGGTACAACTATAGGCCCGCATGTGGTCTTGCAGGGGCCGACAACCATCGGTGTAGATAATCAGATATTTCAGTTTGCCTCTATTGGTGATGCGCCACAAGACAAGAAGTATGCTGGTGAAGAGACGCGACTGGAGATTGGTGAGCGTAATGTAATCCGGGAGTTTGTCAGCATGAATCGTGGTACCGCGCAGGATCGTGGTGTTACTACTATTGGTTCCGATAATCTATTTATGGTCTCGACTCATGTTGCCCATGACTGTGTGATCGGTGATCATGTGATTATGGCCAATGCCGCCTCAATTGGCGGACATGTGACAATCGATGAT
>CBFDBF010000267.1:0-2731 GCA_965602975.1 uncultured Gammaproteobacteria bacterium
GGAGGGGTTGCGTTTTGCTCACATTACAACCAGAGGCGAGCTTGACCAGTTGGAGCAAGCAAATATTGTTGAAGGGTTGCAGTGGCTTAAAAGGCAACGCCATGCAGATATCCTAAGCGAAGGGTTTGTGCGTGATCTGCACCAACGGTTATTTGGGCAAGTATGGAAGTGGGCAGGCACATTCCGTAAAACAGAAAAGAATATTGGGGTTGACCCAATCCAGATCGCAATTCAGTTGCGACAGATATTGGATGATACGCACCACTGGATAGAGCATGAGACCTATCCGCCAATAGAGCTTGCGGCACGCTTTCATCATAAGCTGGTGTTGATCCATCTATTTCCAAATGGAAATGGTCGCCATGCTCGTATAATGGCAGATGCAATACTCACCAAGCTCATGGGAGAGCCTGCGATTGATTGGGCAGGAGGCTATGAATTAGAGGGTATGAATGAGCGCCGTGATCAATATATTGCGGCACTCAGAGCCGCCGACAAACATGATTTTTCCAGACTGTTGGAATTTGTCGGTGCGTAAGATTTTTGATCAGGTAAAATAACGCACCTTTCAGGCTTCTGTTTGAAAAGATAAGTTAACAATAACGTATAAATTAGGATTTTCAGGGTATGAGTGGCAGCGATTTAATTAGTAAAATCAATCAGAGACGCACGTTTGCTATCATCTCCCACCCGGATGCTGGTAAAACCACACTGACCGAAAAACTGCTTCTGTTTGGTGGTGCTATCCAGATGGCGGGTACAGTTAAGGGGCGCAAGGCGGCGCGTCATGCCACCTCTGACTGGATGGAGATGGAGAAGCAGCGCGGTATTTCGGTCACCTCATCGGTGATGCAGTTTCCCTATGGTGACAATACCATCAACTTGCTGGATACACCTGGGCATGAGGATTTTTCGGAAGATACCTACCGCACCCTGACGGCGGTAGACTCTGCCCTAATGGTGATCGATGTGGCTAAAGGGGTGGAGTCACGCACTATTAAACTGATGGAGGTGTGTCGGTTGCGTAATACCCCCATCCTCACCTTTATCAATAAGCTCGATCGGGAGGGGAGGGATCCGATGGAGCTTATCGATGAGGTGGAGAGTGTACTCAAGATTAACTGTTCTCCGGTCACCTGGCCTATCGGTATGGGTAAGCGGTTCAAGGGGGTGTTTGACCTTAGAACCGAGACCACCCATATCTTTTCTGCTACTCATGGAGGCAAGATCCAGCAGGGTGAGGTTATAGTCGGACTGGACAACTCCAGGCTGGATGAACTGGTGGGAGATCAAGCTGATGAGCTGCGTGCCGAGATCGAGCTGGTGCGTGGTGCCAGCCATGAGCTAGATATAGATGCCTATCGGCGAGGTGAGTTGACACCGGTATTTTTTGGCTCTGCGATTAATAACTTTGGGGTTAGCGAGCTACTGGACGCCTTCGCCCAATACGCCCCGCCACCGCAGCCGAGGAGCACCCAGCAGCGTCTGGTGGAGCCATCCGAGAGCAAATTTTCCGGCTTTGTGTTTAAGATACAGGCCAACATGGACCCTGCCCATCGGGATCGGATCGCCTTTCTGCGAGTCTGCTCCGGCTCCTACAAAAAGGGGATGAAGATGCGCCATGTGCGTCTTGGCAAGAGTATTCAGATCAGTAACGCCATCACCTTTCAGGCGGATGAGCGCCGCCATGTAGAGGAGGCGTGGCCGGGTGATATCATCGGCCTGCACAACCACGGCACTATCCAGATTGGGGACACCTTTAGCGAGGGTGAAGAGCTTAAATATGAGGGTATACCATATTTTGCTCCAGAGCTGTTTCGCCTGGTAGTGTTGAAAGATCCACTGCGGATGAAGGCGCTACAGAAGGGGGTGCTGCAGCTCTGCGAGGAGGGAGCTACCCAGCTATTTCGCCCTCTCAGAAACAACGACATGATTCTGGGGGCCGTCGGTATTCTGCAGTTTGAGGTGGCGGCCCATCGGCTCAAGGGAGAGTACAACGTAGAGGCGGTGGTAGAACCTATCAACGTAGCTACCGCCCGCTGGGTGCAGTGTGATGATCCCGCTATGCTGGAGCGTTTGCGCACCAAGGCGTATGAGAACCTGGCCGAAGATGGCGATGGTCAACTGGTCTATCTTGCTCCCACCAGAGTCAATCTGGATCTGACTATAGAGCGTTGGCCTGAGGTAGAGTTCCTGGCGACCAGGGAGTTGTAGGATAGATTTACAGTACTTCTATTTGCCCATATTCTCTATCTTTACCCGCCACTCGGAAGGGCCGCTCTGGTGAACTGAATTGCCCCGGCTATCCACCGCCACGGTGACTGGCATATCCTCTACCTCAAACTCACGGATCGCCTCCATCCCTAGCTCCTCAAAGGCGACTATGCGGGAGGAGCGGATCGCCTTTGCCACCAGATAGGCGGCTCCACCCACCGCCATTAGATAGACTGCACCGTGCTGTTTGATCGACTCAATCGTGGCAGCCCCACGCTCCGCCTTGCCCACCATGCCGATGAGTCCGGTCTCTCCCAGCATCATCTCGCTGAACTGGTCCATACGGGTGGCAGTGGTGGGGCCGGCGGGGCCGACCACCTCATCGCGGACCGGATCGACTGGCCCTACGTAGTAGATGAAACGGCCGTTGAAATCGACCCCATCTGGTAGCGGTTCACCGCTCTCCAATAGGCCTTTGATCCGGTTGTGGGCGGCATCGCGGCCGGTCAATATTTTG
>CBFDBF010000268.1:0-2717 GCA_965602975.1 uncultured Gammaproteobacteria bacterium
TCCGGGGACTGCTCACTCCCCAACGGTGTCAACCTCCAACCGGGACGGCTACCCGCCTGCAGCGGCCTCCCCTTACGTAGACGTAGAGGCAGGGCGGCAGTGACCACCTCACCGATAGGGTGGTGGTAGTAATCAGCTGCCCACTGCAACAGCCACAACTCCTCCGGCCCCAGCAGCGGCCCCGCATCCAGCCGCCTACCTGCACGCTTGAGCCGTTTCAACTCCACCTGACTCTCGGCCACCACCTCCAGCAGAATCCCGCAGCACTCCCCCCTGCCAAACGGCAGTAACAGCCGCTCACCCGGCTGCATGCAGGCGGGATCGACCCCCTCTGGCGGCAGATAGTCGAAACTGGAGTGGAGCGGTGCCGGGATGGCAACCCGCAATAGGGTCTCTCTGGACATGGAGAGACTCTACCCGAGTTAGCACAATTTCTTAAGTGGTAAAACCAGTTAAATGCTCTAACTCACTAATTTCTATCGAAAGAAAAATCTTTTCCACAAAACCTGTGGATAACCCTGTGTATAAAATGCAAGGCTTCCGCTCCAGAATCTAGAGACATCTAGCCTAACCTTAGATTGATCACTTTATTACCACTTTATAATAATCATTATAAATCAATAAGTTATAGTCACAAACCGGATATATTTAGGCAAAATGTGACGTGCATCACATATTCCTCTCTGCTGATGATGGTCATTGTGCATAACTGCTGGTAATCACAATATTTTTTGCTCTTGAACTGGGTGCCATCTTGTCCAAGATAGCAAATACCGTAGATTGCAGTTATACCCCAAACCCCTGCCGTTTTAGCATAAACACCTGCTGTATTGGCAGCAATGGGTCCATTAGAGAGTTGTCACACTATTTAACCAAACGCATAAAAAGGTAGCTAGCAACGTGAGCGCAGCAACAGACTTGGTGAGCGCCTCTATCTAAATCTAAAGGCGACCCACCTCCAGATCAAGATTAATAGATATCACTGCGGATATAACCGATGACAAACCAGGTAGTAATTCTGCGCTTAATAGGTGTATTATCGGCAGAATTGAGGGGTTCGTTTGTGCGGCCCTCCATTAGCTGGAGAGAGATGACGGTGAATCTACAGCAACTAATTCTGCGCACCGATATTGCTGGTATGCCTCTGGGCTGGATAGATTATCGGGATGCGGTAAGGCTCCACTCGCTTGGTCAGATAGCCTATAGCTGTGGCCGAGTGCTCTATCACCTGCGTGGTGGCATCAACGCCCAATCTCACCTGCGCAGCAGGGTTGAGGTCAACACCATCATCGCCACCCATGGTAACAGCCGGGTACTGGAGAAGATGCGTACCAGCTACACCCCACCCCTGAACAATGAGACTCTATTTCAGCGGGATGGCCATATCTGCCTCTACTGCGGCGACCTGTTCCCCCACGGCAAGCTATCGCGAGACCATGTACGCCCGCTCAGCCGCGGTGGCCCGGACCACTGGAACAATGTAGTAACCGCCTGTGCCCGCTGTAACAACTATAAGGCTGGACGCACTCCAGAGATGGCTGGAATGGAGCTACTGGCCATCCCCTTCACCCCGACTCATGCAGAGTATATCTACCTACAGGGGCGTAATATCCTGGCCGATCAGATGGAGTTTCTGCGCTCACATTTCCCCCGTAGCAGTCCGCTGCATCAACGGTTGGAGCGGTGTAGCTAGGGATCATATATCAGCCGTTTGTACTCCCCACCCTAGCCCTCCCCACTAGTGGGGAGGGGATTGTAGAGCCATTTTATTTCTCTGCAGCCGGCTCCTCAGATGGCGGCCGCTCTGTCTGCTCCATCTTCTCTATCTTCGCCATCCATGCAGCCACACGGCTATCCAGCTCAGCATCCAGCTCTCTAAAATAGTGATCTGCGCCCAACACCACATCCTGTCGATAATTTTTGTTCTCCGCCCTGCGCGCCATCAACTTGCGCTGGGTTACGCTATTAAGAACCGACTTCAGATCACGGCTACCATAGATATCCAAGGTTGGTAGTTCGATCTTACTCAACGCCTCACTGGTCTTACTTTCAGACCCCTCCGGCTCCAGCATAATCCCTATTGCCACCCAGCCGATTATCTCCTTGGGTGGCTTGGCTGCTGCCAGGTACTCTGCCGCCATCCGTGCGCCGAGCGAGTGGCCGATCAGCACTATCTTTTTGATCTCACGCTGACGCAGAAACTCTACCGCGGCATTGATCCTGGCCACCGCCTCTGGAATCAGCGGCTCATACTCGGCGCCACCACTGCCCGCATGTTGTGGTAGATAGGTGCGCAGTGGCCAGATCACTGTGGAGGAGTTGGGGTGAGTGCCACGCCCATGGAGCAGGATAGCCCCACCCCGCAGCAGACTCTCATCTTCAGCCTCGGTATGGATAGCAAACAGCTCATCACTCTCCGCCTGCAGGGTGACCGCCTCCCCCACCAGTAGAGCCTCTGTCAGCTCGATTGCAAACTGTTTCTCCCGCTCCATATCGGAGGCGGTAGCGACTGCCGCTGGTAGCGCAAACCATACCAACAATATAACCACTCTTAGCATATACCCGTCCTCCTCTGCACGAACCACCGATAGCTTAAGGGCGCCTCTAATATAGAACGATGCCTGACTATAAACTTAATTCCTTTAGGGAATCTCTAATTAATCAAGCGTGTCTTCGATCTCGTGATACAAAACGGGACATCCAAGTCCCCCTTTTGC
>CBFDBF010000269.1:0-2709 GCA_965602975.1 uncultured Gammaproteobacteria bacterium
GCTTATCAATAAGGGCGGAACTTATGCATGGGACTATGTAAAAGCCATGTCCCCCCTTCCTTTCAAAAAATAATTTCGTATATAAGCCTGTTGGGATGGCTGGTTCAAAAATCTTTACAACATAAGTGGATATATTTTTATCAATATGATGCGATAGCTTCATCTGCTGGTCAGGGCTGGAGTCAAAGCGGGCAATTGAACTTTGAAGTCTGGTATGCTGGTAAAGAAGAAGACATTGTCATCGGTTTTGTGCAGCGTATTGAACCGGGCAGGATATTAGTTGACCTGGGGAGAACAGAAGCGGTACTGCCCGTAGCAGAGCAGGTGCGCAATGAGTTTGTATTGCGGGTAAAGGGTCTGGTTAGGGGGCGCCCCGAGGGTAGTACCAATCCAGATATGCCTAGTGGTGAGATCGAGGTGCTGGGTCGGGAGCTGGAGGTGTTGAATCGAGCAGATACCCCACCGTTCCAATTGGATGAGCATGAGACTGTTTCGGATGAGGTGCGGCTGCGCTACCGCTATATAGATCTGCGGCGGCCGGAGATGCTGCAACGGATCAAATTACGGGCTGAGATCACCCATATCCTACGGCAGTATATGGATAGCCACGGTTTTCTGGATATCGAAACCCCTATGTTGACCAAGGCTACGCCTGAGGGCGCACGGGATTATCTGGTGCCGTCGCGTACCCACCCAGGAGAGTTTTTTGCGTTGCCGCAGTCACCGCAGCTATTCAAGCAGTTACTGATGATGTCGGGGATGGATCGTTACTATCAGATAGTGCGCTGCTTTCGGGATGAGGATCTGCGAGCCGACCGCCAGCCAGAGTTTACTCAGCTTGATGTTGAGCTCTCGTTTGAGGATGAAGAGTCCATTATGGGGCTGATGGAGGAGATGATTCGCACTGTCGTTAGAGAGGTGCTGGCAACTGAACTACCAGATCCATTTCCCCGTATGAGTTATCAAGAGGCGATGCAGCGTTTTGGCTCTGATCGCCCGGATCTACGCTGCCCACTAGAGCTGATAGATGTGGCGGATCTGATGCAGGATGTAGAGTTCAAGGTGTTTTCCGGCCCAGCTAACGATCCCAATGGGAGGGTTGCTGCCATGCGGCTGCCTCAGGGTGGCACCTTGAGCCGCAAAGAGATCGATGGCTATACCAAGTTTGTTGGTATCTACGGGGCTAGAGGGCTGGCCTATATTAAGGTGAATGAGATCGCCAAGGGACGCGATGGTCTGCAATCTCCTATTCTCAAGTTTCTGCCAGATACAGCGGTAGATGGCATCCTCTCGCGTACTGAGGCAGAAGATGGTGATTTGATACTCTTTGGGGCCGATAAGGCCAAGGTGGTTAATGAGGCATTAGGGGCCCTGCGGGTAAAGCTGGGAGAGGATTGTAGTCTGATGGCAGATGGCTGGCACCCAGTTTGGGTGGTTGATTTCCCCATGTTTGAGTGGGATGAACAGGCCAAACGCTGGAACTCTCCACACCACCCATTTACTGCTTGTAAGGAGGATCATCTGGAGTTATTAGATAGTGATCCAGCTGCTGCCCTGTCGCGGGCATACGATATGGTATTGAACGGTACCGAGATTGGTGGCGGTTCCATTCGTATTCACCGTAAGCAGGAGCAGGACAAGGTGTTTCAGCTGCTGGGGATAGAGCCGGCAGAGGCGGAGGAGAAGTTTGGCTTTTTGCTGGATGCACTGCGTTACGGCTGTCCGCCACATGGGGGCATAGCCTTCGGTCTGGATCGGTTGGTCATGTTACTGGTTGGAGCTAGCTCAATCCGTGATGTTATGGCCTTTCCTAAGACCCAGTCGGCTGCCTGTCTGCTCACTGCGGCCCCCGCCGAGGTGAGTGCTACGCAACTGCAGGAGCTCTCCATTCGGGTACGTAAACCACAGGTTGAGGAGCAGGCTTAGCGGTACCGGTCTGCTACCCCTTAATTGGTTCTAGCACCGCATCTAGATTCAGGGAGTCACAAAAATCCATAAACTCCTCCCGCAGGGAGGCGATATGGATCTCGGTCGGTATTCCAACGCTCATGCTTACCGAGAACATCGTAGTACCGGTGTGGGCTGCAGCGTAGGTTCCAGTCACCATATCCTCAATATTGATCTTGCGCTGCGAGAAGAATCCAGCCAGATGGTGCACAATTCCTGGATGATCCATTGCCACCACCTCAACCGCGTAGGGCAGGAGGCCGCTAGCTGGCACCCTCTCCTCGGTACGGCGGCTGATTACCGTCAGGCCGAGCCGTTCCCCCAGCTCTGGTAGTAGCTCCTCCAGCTTGGCCAGAGTGTTCCAGTTGCCATCCACCATCAGTAGAATGGCAAACTCACCTCCCAGCACCGTCATCCGGCTATCGTTGATATTGCAACCATCCTCAAGTACTGCTTGGGATAGCTCATTTACAATCCCTGGACGGTCTCTACCGAGGGCGGATATAACGAGAAAATTCTTTTTGATCGGCATGGTTTCAGCTATTTGTGGTTAGTCAGGATCTTTTTTTAGTACGTCTCAGTGTATCACGACAAATGGTCTGAGATGCAGCTCTGTTTACCCCTTTTGCTAGATTTTATGCTCTGATACTACGCCCCTGCTTGTCAGCTATGGGAGCAGCGGTTTAAAATGGATCGATTTGGCGACTATTGGTGATTTAGTGATGTTTAAAGGCAGTATGGTGGAGCTGGTGAATCATATGC
>CBFDBF010000270.1:0-2687 GCA_965602975.1 uncultured Gammaproteobacteria bacterium
TCCAATTGCCCTTTGGCCGTATGTATCAACACCTCATATGAGTATTTATATGCTGCCAGCCATAACAGCATACTCACCAGCCAGCCTATGCCTGGCAGTAGCGTTAGTAGCTGTAGCAGGGAGAATACAATCATCACCATCAAGACATCACTATGGAGCGGATAGGTGAAAAATTTTGGGATGCGCAGCCAGAAAGGCTTTATCTCTTCTCTAGTATTGATCAGGCTAGATGTCATGCTAGGTTCCTGTATATTTTAGATACAATCAAAGCGCTTAAAAATCACACTGAACTGCCCTCGGCCCTGAGTCATACTGCGCAGTTCGGTGCTGTATCCGAGCATCTTATCCAGCGCCACTTCACAGTTTATAGTGGAGCTGTTTTGCCAACCATCTGTGCCGATAATTATACCGTGTCGGCTCTGTATGTCTCCCAGTACTACACCCATATTCTCCTCTGGAACCACTATCTCTGCCGCCATGATTGGGTGTAGCAGGATCGGGCTGGCAGCTTGAATCGCTTGGCTGACGGCCTTGGCGGTGGCAGCCAGCAGTGCATCTGCACTGGAGGCGCGACCAAACAGCTCCACCTGCTCGATTTTTACCGTTAGATCATTCAGTGGGGCACCCTCTAACGGGCCACTGGTTAGAATCAGCTGGATGCCATCTTCAATACCCTGCTGTTGCAGTGCAGTTAGTGCCTGTCCATCTGGTTTGACTTCCGGATTAATCTCTATTTTTATACCGGACTCGCGCTTATTGGCATATACCTTGGTGGTCACCCCTGCCTTCATCTCTACTATCTTCTCGTCGGGATCGACTGGCGGCTGAAACAGGACGCTGGTAGTGGCCTGGCCGGTAATGCTCTCGCGCAGGGCAACGGCAGGGCGGCCACTACGTATCTGTAGATTAAACTCCCGTTCTAGCCGTTCGAGGATGATCTGTAGGTGCAGTTCGCCCATACCGCTCAACAGTATCTGGCCAGTCTCTGGGTCCTCATTTAGTTGCAGGGTTGGATCCTCCTGCTGCAGTTTGTCCAGCACCTCAAGAAACTTCTTCTCATCCTCTCCAGAGGTTGGTTCAACCGCAAGGCTGATTACCGGGTCTTTACTCTCAATCCGCTCCATCGCCAGTAGATGTCCTGGGTTACAGATGGTGTCCCCAGTGGTTACATGGCGCAGGCCAGCCAGCAGCACGATCTCTCCGGCTGCTGCGCTCTCCAGTTTACGTTTGCTATTGGCATCAAGATCGAAGATGCGAGCCACACTCTCCTGTAGATGTTTGCCATCTGGTCGCATCACTGCAACCTTCTCTCCCGCCCGTAGCTGGTTGCGGTAGATGCGGGCAAATACATGGCGACGGCCATCCCACAGCTGTACCTTGAAAGCGAGCGCGGCGAGCGGTCCATCGTCAGAGATGGATACCAGCTCTTCGCTACCATCCTCTAGCGTGGCAGTAGCAGTTGGGCGGTCGAGAGGAGAGGGGAGGAGTCGAGTGATACCATCGAGCAGCGGTTGCACCCCAAGATTACGCAGTGCTGAACCGGCAAAACATGGATGGATCGCACCGTTTAGAGTAGCCTGGCGTAGCGCTTTCCAGACAGCCTCCTGCTCCGGCTCTCCCCCTTCCAGCACCAGATCTGCTAAGGTCTCATCCGCCTCGGCAGCAGCCATGAGTAGAGCCTCATGCAGTGGAGCTACCGACTTCCAGATAGCATCATCACAAGGCTGAGAGCGTACACTCTCACCATGCTCTCCATCAAATCTGATCAGGGTTCTATCTATCAGATGGATTACTGCCTGTTCACCCTCCAGCGGCACGGTGATTGGGATAGGCTCCGCCCCTAGACGTTTATGTATACTATCCATAACGCGTCCAAAATCGGCTCCAGGTCGATCCATCTTATTGATAAAAAAGAGGCAGGGGAGGGCAAACTTGTTGCGCTGTGTCCAGACCGTCTCGGTCTGTGGCTCTACCCCACGTACTCCATCCAGCACTATTATGCAGCCATCTAGCACCCGCATGGAGCGCTCCACCTCAATACTGAAATCTACATGTCCAGGCGTATCGATTAGCTGGATCTGGTGGTCGTTCCAGTTGGCTCGAGTCACCGCAGAGGTGATAGTGATGCCGTGGTTCTGCTCCTCAGCCAGATAGTCCATATGGGCGGCACCATCATGTACCTCACCGATCTTATAAGATGCGCCAGTGTAGAATAGGATGCGCTCAGTCAGGGTGGTCTTGCCTGCATCTACATGGGCGGCAATACCGATATTACGAGTATGTTGCAGATCTATGGATTTAGCCATCAGTTGGAGAAGCCTTTAAGGGACAGCCACCCCCTCATGTTGCAACATGGTGACCAGCCGGATCAACGGTAGCCCTATGAGGGCATTTGGATCTGCCCCTTCAAGTTTCTCAAACAGGGTGATACCCAGCCCCTCTGATTTGAAGCTACCGGCACAGTTATACGGCTCCTCTGCATCCAGATAGCGCTCGATCTGCTCTGGTGATAGCTCTCTAAAGTGCACCATAAATGGCTCACAGATCACCTGAGAGTGGCCGGTAGCACTATTTAACAGGCAGAGCCCGGTAAGAAACAGTACATGCTGCCCTGATGCCTCTTGTAGCTGCTCGATGGCGCGCTCCCGACTGCCTGGTTTACCCATAATCTTGTCACCGATACAGGC
>CBFDBF010000271.1:0-2655 GCA_965602975.1 uncultured Gammaproteobacteria bacterium
TGTTGTTGCATTTTTCTAACGTAGCATCAAGCTCAGCTGTATTGGCTAAATACCAATCAACAGACATCGTCTGCTCTTGTGCTTCACAACCAACTAAAAAAGAGCCAAAAAGAACAAATCCACATAAAAACACAGCCTTATAAAACATTATATTCTCCTTGATTATTGCGTAGTGGTTCAGTCTATCCCAAGAGCAGCATAAATTAGGCGGGGCTTTAGCTTATAAGATTATGGCAAGATCGAGTTCATAGCCCCAGCCGGGCCTGACATCTGGTGTACATTCTCCCGCATGACTGACACCCCACCGGTCATATGTCCAAGACGCTGTTCTATATTGAGCATACTACCACTGACCATTTGCATATCCTGTTCAATTATATTCATCTCTCCAGTGATCCCCCTCATGGAGCCACGCGCAAGAGACATATTACCTGTCATCCCACCAACATCAGCACTAATTTGCTCCATATACCCCATATGTTGATCCATTAACTCTACCTTGCTGGTGAGAGAGAGCATATGAACATCAACGACATTCATATTCTTATGTATAGAGTCTATATTAGTCACGATGCCATCAAGGTCTGCAGAGAGAACGTATATATAGTAGACATTAAATATAGCTAGAACAACCAATAGGAGAGACACCCCCTTGAGCACCATGTCTGTCACCTCGAAGTGACGATGACGCTCATCCAGATGGAGCTGGGTCTCTCTACTCAGACGCCCCACCATCTCAACCAACAATTTTTTTGGATCTTCTGTCATCTAACCTCTCCTACAACTAACAACATCTAAGGAACCTCTGATTAATTCCTCCCCCGCTTGCGGGGTAGGTTAGGAGGGGGATTAAGTCACTGTTTTTACTGCCCCTCCCCGCCTCCCCCACTCGTGGGGGAGGGGCTAAACGGTATCAATCAGAAGCTCCCTAACTTATCGATCAATCCATGCCCTTATCTTGTTATCACACAATCTGACAACAGTTATGGAAATGGGAACATCTTGTTCATCGAGCGTGCCGGTTTTCCCATCCTATGCATATCTACACTCATTAGCTGGACATCATGGTTCATGTGACTGATAGCCCCAGACACATTCTCAATATTACCGCGCACGATACCAACATAACCTCGAACACCACCAACACTCCCTCCTACTGCCTGTATGTCCTTCGCTATCAAGGCCATCTCCTGTGACATCTTGTTGGTCTGAGAGCCGATATTTTCAAGTAGTGCCACCCGCTTCTCTATAGAGTTAAAATATATATCCATCCGCTCCATCTGTGTGGTTACCGAGGTAAAATCATGATTCATTTTCTGTACCACAGAGGAGATACGGTTGATCTGTGAAGATAGTGTCCATAGAAGAATCAAAATGGAGATGGCGATAATACTGAGAATGACCATCCCGGCCTGAATACTGTAGTTTAACCGCTCTCCCAGCTGATTCTTGGTCTCAATCTGACTGAGGGTGATGGCCTCAAATGAGGTGGCCGCACGCAGAAATTGCTGCTCTGTAACCTCACCATCCAGTTCGCTGTCAGAATTATCTCTTTCCGCATCCATCTTTATGACTCTCTTATAATTATTGATTAAAGCTAATCCTGACCACACTAGCTCAATCTAACGAAAAATAGAACATAAATTTGTCTATTTACGTCCTATTTACGCCACAACATACGCCAGAGCAGCCCCTCAGCACGCGCCTCTCCAGTCCGTAGGTAACTGAGGATGTTTCTGTTCTGCAAGTTCCAGCGCATCATGGACTCAGTATTGCGACAACCGCAGCAGAGCAGTTTATCCCCCTGTTTTAGTACAGCATCAGACTTGGGTAGAACCGTCCTGCTGTCGCCACTTATATGTAGCAGCGGCACACAGGGCAGCTGATACTCTCGATCCCGTGGATGCAACAGAATAGTACCGAGGGTAACCTCGGAACCCAGGTTGATCTCAACACAGAGTGCTGCTGCATCTTCTGGCTGCAGATCCAACTCCCATACCACCGGGCCACGTTCATCCACAATGGCCGCTATACGACTAGCGAGCTCACAAGCCCAAGAGTTATCCTTAAATAGAGCCAAGCCGATAAATTTGGCCAACATAGGGGTTACCAATAGCACCCTGATCTTCTCTGCCACGATAGAACTGGGATACATCATCATATCTGCATTGACCGAATCAAATAGCGGCTGATGCTCCCGCAGATTCTGCCGCGCCACTACAAACAGCCCAGGATTTAGCTCCCGAGCAGTCATGATGATAGAGAGGTTGTTTACATCATTATCAGTACCTGCCACTAGGCCAACCGCCCCCTCGATCTCAGCCTTGAGCAGGGTCTCGGCTTCGGTGCCACGCCCTGTGATAAAACCTGCAGGTGGAGTATGGGTAAGCTCTGGGGAGGCCTCAATCACTACTACATTTATCCCCTGATCCCGCAGGCGCTCATACACCGCTCGACCAAAACGACCATATCCACAGACCACCCAAGGGCCATTTTGTGGTGGATATATCGGCTCTTCAAGCTGCTCTCCCGGCAGTCCAGAGAGCCACTCCTGGATCAGATATAGACAAGGAGCCTGGAAAGCGGTAGCCAGATGCAGGGAGAAGGTATCAAATGGATCTATAATATAATCGGTACCAAAAGAGCCCATATTGG
>CBFDBF010000272.1:0-2630 GCA_965602975.1 uncultured Gammaproteobacteria bacterium
TGTCCCTTCTGCGGAGCACAGGATACCAAGGTGATTGACTCCCGCCTGTTTGGTGAGGGTGATCAGGTGCGCCGACGGCGGGAGTGTACGGTCTGTAAGGAGCGTGTTACCACCTATGAGACAGCCGAGCTGCATCTGCCGCGGGTGGTTAAGCAGGATGGCAGCAGGGTTCCGTTCGATGGGCGCAAGCTCTCTTCTGGGATGTTGCGGGCACTGGAGAAGCGGCCGGTAGACAGCGAGCGGGTAGATGCGGCTCTTGATCGTATCCGCCGCAGGCTGCTGGCTAGTGGTGAACGGGAGATCGACTCGCGTCAGGTTGGGGAGTGGGTGATGGATGAGTTGCGCAGCCTTGATCAGGTGGCCTATGTCCGTTTCGCTTCGGTCTATCGCAGTTTTGAAGATGTAAACGCCTTCCGTGAGGAGATCGAACGACTGGAGAGTCAGCCCACCCCGGAGGTGACCAAGAGGCAGCTTGATCTATTAGATAAGGGGGATAAATCGTGACCGCTGATGACCACCGCTTTATGGCACAAGCACTGCGACTGGCGCGTCGTGGACTCTACACCACTCATCCCAACCCACGGGTTGGCTGTCTGCTGGTAAGAGATGGCGAGGTGGTGGGTGAGGGCTATCATCGACAGGCGGGTGAGCCGCATGCCGAACGCAACGCCATTGCCGCTGCAGGAGATGCCGCGACAGGAGCTACCGCTTATGTAACTCTGGAGCCGTGCTGTCACCATGGACGTACTCCACCATGTAGCGATGCCCTGATCGAGGCTGGTGTAGTCCGAGTGGTCGCCGCTATGGAGGACCCTAATCCATTGGTGGCAGGCAAGGGGTTGGCGCAACTGCAACAGGCCGGGATCGAGGTGCAGAGCGGTCTGCTGGAGGCGGAGGCGGCAGCGCTGAATCCCGGTTTTATCAAGCGGATGCGGCAGGGTCTGCCCTATGTGCGCTGCAAGCTTGCCATGAGTCTGGATGGACGCACCGCTATGGCCAGTGGTGAGAGTCGCTGGATTACTGGTGAAGAGGCGCGTCGTGATGTACAGGAGCTACGAGCCAGGAGTGCAGCTATCGTCACCGGTATAGGTACGGTGTTGGCGGATGATCCAGCACTGAATGTGCGGCTACGACCAGAGGAGATGCCGCAGGATGTTGAGATACATCAGCCACTGCGGGTGGTGCTGGACTCAAATTTGCAGATGCCGCCGGATGCCAAGATGCTCACCCTGCCTGGGGTGACGGTGGTTATCAGCGGGGCGGATAGAGACCCGCTGGCACGCTCACGGTTGGAGGCGAGCGGTGCCTTTGTAGTGCGCCGCGCTGCCGGTAGTGAGCATATTGATCTGCTCTCAACCTTTGAGTATCTGGCTGCTGAGGAGATCAATGAGATCCTGCTGGAGGCAGGTCCCACCTTGGCTGGCCCTGTTCTGGCTGCCGGGCTGGTGGATGAGTTGGTGATCTATATGGCCCCGCATCTGATGGGGGATAGCGCCAGAGGGTTGCTCCACCTACCGGGACTGGAGCAGATGCAGGATAGGATCGAGCTGGATATTAGCGATGTACGGAGTGTGGGGAGAGATATCCGTATTACCGCCAGGCCGTTGATTGCATAATCCTAGAATCCTCAGTTGGACGTGGTATAGTGCGGGTCTGTGGGGGGTACAGAGCAAGGAGTTGCAAAGCTTTCCGCTCCATGCTTACGCCTCTCACCTACGTCCATGTAGGCGACGTAGCTAAGTGCCGCCGCAGGCATGCAATCTGCCACGTAGTCTGTTTCACCTAACAAATAAAGTATTAGTTCGAAGAAAACATGCTTAAATTTAGCATGTAATTAATCAAATAGAGCAGCCAACTGAGGTTTTTAGGATCATGTTTACCGGCATTATTCAGGCAGTTGGAACACTTGTTAGGCTGGAGCCAAAGGGTGGTGATATGGCTCTCTATATCCGCGCCGACGGGCTGGATATGGATGGTGTTAAGGTGGGTGATAGTATCGCCACCAACGGTGTCTGTCTGACAGTTGTTGAGTTGTCTGATGGTGGCTATTTCGCTGATCTATCTCGTGAGTCGCTGGCACTCACCACCTTGGGTGATCTTAAACCAGGTAGCCCACTAAACTTAGAGTTGGCGCTCACCCTGAACACGCCACTTGGTGGACATCTGGTGAGTGGCCATGTGGATGGAGTTGGTCGTCTGTTAGAGCGGCGGGATGATGCCCGTTCTATCTATCTACGAATTGAAGCACCGGCGGAGCTGGCTCGTTATATCGCCGCTAAAGGGTCGATCTGTCTGGATGGAGTTAGTCTAACCGTCAATCGGGTGGATGGCAGTCAGTTTGAGTTGAATATAGTCCCCCATACGGCAGAGCAGACTATTATTGCTGGCTATCGGGTGGGGACGCTGGTTAATCTTGAGGTTGATCTGGTCGCCCGCTATCTGGAGCGGCTGCTGCAGGGTGGGCAGGTAGCAGAGTCAGCGGCATCTGGTGGAGTGACGCGGGAGCTGTTGGCCAGGAGTGGGTTTGTGGATTAGCAGTCATCCAGTTGGTCGCCCAATTGGTTTTCTATAGCGGCTTCCTCCCCTCCCCACTAGTGGGGAGGGTTAGGGTGGGGAGTAGATAGTAACAG
>CBFDBF010000273.1:0-2593 GCA_965602975.1 uncultured Gammaproteobacteria bacterium
TCAAGACAACCACTCTAACCGTAGCATCTTTGAAGTCATATATATTTTCATTATATGGATGATTGACTTCAGGTGTAGGGAAATAAATAAAACCTCGTTGTGCAAAGTATAAGTACGCACCAACACACATATATATAAATAGTAAACTGATGAGTACTTTCATATGATTTTGCCGCCCCTTCTCACATAAATCATCTTTTTCTCAGATAAAAAGCCGCCAACTCCAGATCCTCAGACCGAGTGATTTTGAGGTTATCGCGATACCCCTCGATCACTACTGGGGTATAACCTGCTGCCACCATGGCAGAGGCCTCATCGGTAACTGTAAGTTTAGCCTCCAGGGCACTATTTAGCGCATGGCGGAGCGTGCCTAAGCGGAACATCTGCGGGGTGTAGGCGTGCCATAGATGTTCGCGTGAGATCGCTGCTGTGATCTGCCCCCTGCTATCTGTCCGCTGCATGCTATCCTGTACCGGCACCCCTAACAATCCACCCACTGGATGGTTTGCCAGATCAGTTATCAGTTTATCCAGATCCTCCCGACGCAGACAGGGGCGCACCGCATCATGCACCAACACCCAGTCGCTATCAGCCGCTATTTGACTCAGCAGGTTCAGCGCATTAAGTACCGAATGGCTCCGCTCTGCCCCACCCTCTACTCTGGTTATTTTGGGGTTATCAGCAATAGAGAGGCCATCCCACCAGCCATCATCTGGAGAGATAGCGACATAGATTCCGGCAATATTTGGATGGGGTAGAAATGTCTCTAAAGTATGTTCAATGACCGTGCTGCCATCGATCTGTAGATACTGTTTGGGAATGTCACCACCCATGCGACGACCAACACCGGCGGCCGGAACTACGGCCCAGTAGCGCTCTATTGCACTCACTCCGATTCGCCTTTTGGCTTCTCTATTACCTGATAGAAGATCTCTCCATCTCGAATCATCCCTAGCTCACTCCGTGCCCGCTCCTCTACCGCATCCTCTCCCTGTTTTAGGTTATCTACCTCGGCCTGAAGCGCCAAGTTACGCTGCCGTAACTGCTCCAGCTCACTATTTTTAGTAGCTATATCTTGCTGGAGCGAGTGCACCTCTGCCAAACTCCCCTCACCCACCCAGAGGCGGTACTGTAGGAGGAGTAGCAGTAGCAGCAGAACTACAATAAGGGTACGCATAGCGATCCCTAAGTTACTAAGGAGAGCATGGGGTTAAGCAAGATGCTGGAATGCCTCCCTACCGGCATATACCGCATCATCTCCCAGCTGATCCTCTATCCGCATCAACTGATTATATTTTGCCACTCGGTCAGAGCGACAGAGAGATCCGGTCTTGATCTGTCCAGTGTTTGCTGCCACTACCAGATCGGCTATGGTGGTATCTTCAGTCTCTCCAGAGCGATGCGAGATCACTGCAGAGTAGCCAGCATCGTGTGCCATATTGATCGCATCCATGGTCTCTGTGAGGGTGCCAATCTGGTTGAACTTTATCAGGATTGAGTTGGCTACACTCTCCTCTATCCCGCGGGAGAATATGCTGGTGTTGGTGACAAACAGATCATCTCCCACCAGCTGTATCTTGTCGCCCAGCTTCTCGGTGAGAATCTTCCAGCCATCCCAATCGCTCTCATCCATTCCATCTTCGATAGAGATGATCGGGTACTGCGCTGCAAGCGCAGCCAGATAATCGGCAAACCCCTCTGCATCAAATTTGCGCCCTTCAGAGGCGAGATCATACTCACCATCCCGATAGAACTCGGAACTGGCAACATCCAGACCTAGATATATATCGCTACCCGCCTTGAACCCAGCCTTATCGATCGCCTCCAGGATTATCTCGATCGCCGCCTCGTTGGATGGCAGATCAGGAGCAAAACCACCCTCATCCCCAACCGCAGTATTCAGGCCACGGCTCTGTAATACCCCCTTAAGAGTATGAAACACCTCGGCGCCGTAACGTATCGCCTCCCGAATGGAACCGGCACCTACCGGCAGAATCATAAACTCCTGTAGATCCACACTGTTATCCGCATGCTCCCCACCATTGATGATATTCATCATCGGTACCGGCATCCGATAGGGGCCGTTAGAGAGATAACGATAGAGCGGCAGCGCCTCCTCTTGTGCCGCAGCATGCGCCGCAGCCAGTGAGACTGACAGCATGGCGTTAGCGCCCAAATTTCCTTTGTTGTCGCTACCATCCAGCTCAATCATCTTATGATCCAGCCCCTCTTGATCAGATACATCTATCCCGACCAGAGCCTCTTTCAACACCCCGTCAATATTGTTGACTGCATTCAGTACGCCCTTACCGCCGTAACGACCCTTATCGCCATCCCGCAGCTCCAGCGCCTCGCGTGAGCCGGTAGATGCACCAGATGGCGCGACCGCACGACCTATCGCTCCTGCAGCGGTTATTACATCGGCCTCTACCGTCGGGTTACCACGGGAGTCCAAGATTTCACGACCACGAATATCGATGATTTCAGACATAATTGCTCTCTCAAAAATTAGGCTAAAAGAATCAAGAAAATCAGGGGGTCACACTCCTTGATTTCACAAAAAAACTATCCACTGTTACCTAAATCAAGGAGT
>CBFDBF010000274.1:0-2558 GCA_965602975.1 uncultured Gammaproteobacteria bacterium
AGTGTACTCATTACCGGTGGGCATGAGGATGAAGGCAAGCTAATAAACCGCCTCTATACCGGAAGTGGAGAGCCGCAATCATGGTCATGGCTGCGACTCAAAGATAGCTATCACGGCTCTGGCTGCACCTTAGCTGCAGCCATCGCCGCCATGCTGGCTCAACAGATACCGCTCACAGATGCGGTGGCAGCGGCGCAAGAGTATACTTGGCAGAGCCTCTCCCACGGCAGACAACCAGGACGTGGTCAAGCGCTACCCAACCGCTTCTACCCACAATAGATATGCCCAGACCACTCTCAGGCCTCTACGCCATAACCGACCGCAAGCTGGCAGACAGCTCCAGCGTCACCTTGGTAAAACATGTCCATCAGGCTCTTGAGGGCGGTGCCCGCGTCATCCAATACCGTGATAAAGGGAGTGATAAGCGGCGAAAGATTGCCGAAGCCGCCTCTCTGCTCCATCTATGCTACGGCTATGATGTACCTCTAATCATCAATGATGATCTGCTACTAGCCGCAGAGATCGGCGCAGATGGGGTGCATCTGGGACAGGACGATATCAGCATCCATCAGGCGCGTAACATCCTCGGTGGAGACGCCATCATCGGCATCTCCTGCCACAACCGGCTAGAGCTGGCGCTAGATGCGCAATACGCTGGGGCCAACTATGTCGCCTTTGGCCGCTTCTTTAGCTCCAGCACCAAACCGCAGGCGCTACCGGCAAATATAGATTTACTTCACCACGCCCGCCTTCCGCTCCATATACCGATAGTTGCCATAGGCGGAATAACCCCAGAGAATGGCACCCCATTGATAGAGGCAGGAGCCGATATGCTGGCTGTTATCCACGGCGTCTTCGGCCAACAGGATATCTCTGCCGCCTGTAACCAATTCAATACACTATTCCACAAAGATTAGGAGAAGCGCAGACTATGACCGGCTCAAACAGACTCTTTACCCAGGCTCAGCAACACATACCCGGAGGAGTCAACTCTCCAGTACGCGCCTTCAACGGGGTCGGTGGTGATCCGATCTTTATCGAGCGGGCTAAAGGGGCCTATATCTACGATCCTGCAGGCAACCGTTACATAGATTATGTCGGCTCCTGGGGACCGATGATCCTGGGGCATACCCATTCAGAGGTGATCGCCGCAGTGGCCGAGGTGATCAAAAAAGGGCTCTCCTTTGGCGCCCCTACCGAGCTGGAGACCCAACTAGCCGATAGAGTATGCGAACTAATACCCGCCATGGATATGGTGCGAATGGTCAGCTCCGGTACCGAAGCGACCATGAGTGCTATCCGGCTGGCTCGTGGCTATACTGGCCGTGACAAGATCGTCAAATTTGAGGGCTGCTACCACGGCCACTCCGACTCTCTGCTGGTCAAGGCTGGCTCCGGCGCCCTCACCCTGGGCGAACCGAGTTCACCCGGTGTACCAGCCGCACTGGCAGAGCAGACTATAACCCTCGACTTCAACGACCTGGAACAGGTGCAGCAGACCTTCGCTGATCTGGGCGAACAGATCGCCTGCATCATCGTCGAACCGGTGGCCGGTAATATGAACTGTATCCCTCCAGCTCCAGGATTTTTGGAGGGGCTGCGAGAGGTATGCGACCAATACGACAGCGTCCTAATCCTGGACGAAGTTATGACCGGTTTTCGGGTCGGTTTGGGAGGGGCACAGGGGCTCTACACCATCACCCCGGATCTCACCACTCTCGGCAAGGTGATCGGTGGAGGTATGCCGGTAGGAGCGTTTGGTGGCAGACAAGACATAATGGAGAAAATAGCCCCACTCGGCCCGGTCTATCAGGCTGGAACCCTCTCCGGTAACCCAGTAGCGATGACCGCAGGCCTCAAGACCCTGGAGCTGATCTCAGCCCCCGGCTTCTTCTCTAACCTAACCATACAGACCAAAAAACTGGTAACTGGAATTATGGCGCAGGCCAAAGAGCATGGCGTTGCCCTAAGCAGCAACCAGGTAGGCGGCATGTTTGGCCTCTTCTTCACCGAAACGGAACAGGTGACCAACTTCGCCCAAGCGACCGCCTGCAATCAAGAGCAGTTCAAGGCCTTCTTTCACGCCATGCTGCGACGTGGAATCTACCTGGCACCATCCGCCTTCGAGGCCGGCTTTCTCTCTGCGGCCCATACGGATGAGATTATCGCCACCACCATCACCACTGCGGGTGAGGCCTTTGCAGAGATTGGTTGATGGATCACCATACCTCCTCCCCTGCCTGTGGGGGAGATTAATAGACCAACCAGACCAAAGACAGGCAACCTTGCGTTTTATGGACAAATACCATAAAAAAGAGACAACTTCTGGTTCAGAACAGTCACAAGGAAGCCTTTTAGGATGAAAGCGAGGGAATCGAACAACCCAGCCGAGATAACATGTTTTCTCATACCAATAGAGAACAAAAGCAGAATATTTGGCGGCATATTTCAATATCAGTGCCAGCGGCATATTACGATATCGGTGCCGGCGTGATAACCACCTGTTAGGTTTAAGAGATGGAAGATTCAAAAGTTCGACAAGTCAGGAAGGCACCGGA
>CBFDBF010000275.1:0-2519 GCA_965602975.1 uncultured Gammaproteobacteria bacterium
CTCTAGCCATCACCCTGTTCGCCTCATGGGCCTGGGGCTTCACCCTCAACCGGGTCTCCCTGTTTGCCCTGATCTTCTCCATCGGTATCTTAGTGGATGATGCTATCGTAGTAGTAGAGAATATCCACCGCCATATGGCGCTGGGAGCCAAAAGCCTACTCACTGCTATCCCCAAGGCGGTAGATGAGGTCGGCGGACCCACCATACTCGCCACCTTTACGGTAATCGCTGCACTACTACCAATGGCCTTTGTGACCGGATTGATGGGGCCGTACATGAGCCCAATCCCGATCAACGCCTCTATCGGCATGCTGATCTCTCTGGCGGTGGCCTTCATCCTAACCCCATGGCTCACCAATCTGGCATTAGCCAATCAGGTAGAGAAGATCGCTGCACACGGCACAGACAACAATGAAGAGAGTGCCCAGTCAAAATTTTTCACCAAGGTAATTACTCCGTTTCTGGTAGGTAAAAAAGGGCGCTCCAACCGCTGGAAGTTGCTGGTCGGAATCATGACCCTGATCACCCTCTCCATCCTGCTGGTAGTCTCCGGTACAGTGGTGATGAAGATGCTCCCATTCGACAATAAATCAGAGTTCCAAGTGGTACTGGATATGCCAGAGGGCACCAGTCTGGAGCAGACCACCAGAGTGCTAAACGAGATGGGGGAGTATCTATCACATGTCCCAGAGGTGACCGACTATCAGGTCTATGCGGGCACTGCCGCCCCCATCGGCTTCAACGGCCTGGTACGCCAATACTATCTGCGTGAAGGTGCCCACCTGGGAGATATCCAGGTAAATCTCACACCCAAAGGTGCGCGCGAACGCAAAAGCCATGAGATCGCCATGGCCGTGCGCCAACCACTACAGGCCATCGCCCAGCCACTCGGCGGTAACGCCAAAGTGGTCGAGGTACCACCCGGCCCACCGGTTATGTCACCGCTGGTGGCAGAGGTCTACGGTATCGACTATCAGGGGCAGATAGAGACGGCGAAAAAAATACATCAAGCATTCACCTCCAGCAGCAATATCATCGATACAGATGACAGTGTAGAGTTCCAGGCAGACAAGCTGATAGTACAGATAGATCGTGCCAAGGCGGCACGTCTTGGAGTCGCCCAGAGCAGCGTAGTCGAGGCGCTGGGAACTGTGTTGGGAGGGGAGGACATAACCCACCTGCACGGCAAGAATCTAAAATATGCCGTTCCGATCCGTCTACAATTCAGCGAGAGCGACAAGGCTGATCTGGAGCAGGTACTCTCCCTGCGGGTGCGTAGCATGCAGGGAACCATGGTGCCACTCTCAGAGATTATCCAGATCATCAATAGCAAGCGTGAGTACTCCATCTACCACAAGGATATGCTGCCGGTGGTCTATGTGACCGGTGACATGGGGGGCGAGACCGACAGCCCTCTATACGGCATGTTCAACATCTCCTCTAGGCTAAATCAAGATGGCGGGGTAGAGCAGTGGTTTCTATCACAGCCGGAGAACCCCTACGAATACAGCCTAAAGTGGGATGGTGAATGGCAGATCACCTATGAAACCTTCCGCGATATGGGACTGGCCTACTCAGTGGGACTGATCCTGATCTACCTATTAGTGGTAGCACAGTTCCGCTCCTATCTAGTACCGCTAGTAATTATGGCACCGATACCACTGACCATCATCGGCATCCTGCCGGGTCACGCCCTGCTGGGAGCACAATTCACCGCCACCTCGCTAATCGGGATGATCGCCCTGGCCGGTATCATCGTACGCAACTCTATCCTGCTGGTGGACTTCATAAACCAACAGATAGATGCTGGAGTCTCCCTGGAGAGAGCGGTAATTCAATCGGCAGTAGTGCGCTCCAAACCGATAGCCCTAACCGCCCTGGCCGCTATGGCTGGCGCCTTCTTTATACTGGATGACCCGATCTTCAGTGGCCTGGCTGTCGCTCTGATATTTGGACTTTTGGTCTCCACCGCACTCACCCTGATCGTCATCCCGGTGGTCTACTACGCCACCATCCAGAATCGCTTGGATCAGATCAAGGGTGGATTGGGGTGATGGTAGGCATCCTATGTAACTAAACACCCTCCTTCGTCATGCCGGACGTAATCTGGCATCCGGCGGTTTTTTATTAGGTAATTAGTTTCGTAGCCCTTAGACCACACAGCACCTCTCTTTTTCCGCACAAAGGCTACGAGCTTAATACTGTGTCGGTTCCGGTGCTTGGCTGCGTCGAAAGAGTGGCAGCGCAAGTGGAAAATTGCACTTATTGAAAAAACCAACCAGGATTGGAACGATTTATACACCGAGATTACTGGATCCCGCGATCAAGTCGCGGGATGACAATGTGGTGGGTTCACTGGATTACGAGCCAAGTCGCGGGATGGCGAAAGCGCCTCACCCTGCCAACTGACCAAATACCTTAAACCACGAGTAATCAAAGACAGACCACGATTTTCTACGCGTCCATGCAACGCCCCTACGGGTCTGATTCTGTATCGGCTCCGCTACTCGGCTGCGTCG
>CBFDBF010000276.1:0-2495 GCA_965602975.1 uncultured Gammaproteobacteria bacterium
TAGATCTGAGAAAACGTGAACTAGTTCACATTATATCCAACAGATAGCAAAAATGACACTCACAAATAATAGTATATATATACCATAAAATAGCACTGTTTGATAAGTTTTTCTAATAAATCAATAACATCCATACAATAATGAATGTAATACTTCGATATATTTACGCAACTAGCTAATGAACCAGCTGCAACACACATGAGAGACAGAAAAAACCCGCTACTTATAGCGGGTTTTCTGCTCTACAAAACTAGAGAGTGTTAACTATCGTCACCTACTACCAAATTGCCACTGAGTATAAGGTTATTAATATCCATGTCCGTCAATCCAGCCCCCCCATCCAGCGTAATAGAAAAGCCAGCAGCACCAGCATGTGCCCCACCAGAGCCATCACCTATAGTCAATACAGCATCACCACCGGCATCATTTGTCAGAACCTCACGATCAGCAGTAGCGACACCCAGAGAGTCAAACAGAGCGTCCAGATTTATAATGTCATTATCGCTAGTCGAGAAATCCATTATGGTGTCGTTATCCCCAAGACTGCCAGTATTAGGATCCTCATCAAAATAGAAGAGGTCACTGCCGGCACCGCCGGTCATGCTGTCATCACCACCGCGTCCAATCAAAACATCGTCTCCACCACTACCAGTAAGGGTATCGCCACCAGGGCCAGAGATTAGCACGTCAGCCCCCGCTGTACCTGTAAGGCTACTTCCAGCGGCGCCCGTAATGGCCACATGGGCACTATCACCGAGTACGCCATCGTTAGCGGTATAGTCGAAACCACCATCCTCCAGCGCGGGAGTTATCGTAACCAGAGTTGTGTAATCAAAAGCAGCGGGGTCATCCGCATTCAGTTCAAGGGTGGTACCAGCCACACCACCAGCCCCAAAGTAGTGCCAGCCATCATTTGTTGCAGTGTAGGAGAGCTGATCACCCACGCTGTTCGTCTCCAACACACTCTCCCAATTGAAATCCCCAATCTGAGGTAGCCCTTGAAATTGACTCTGATCAGTCGTATTACCACCCTCATCAATAGCAAGCCAGTAGTGCCCGCCTCTTGTTTGGTTGGTCAAGGTTATGGCCTCACCAGCCTCTAACCAGATCCGGCCACCATCCCAGTCATCAACTGCTCCGCCAAATTCAGTACCAAGGTTTGCCATAAACACAAACTGGCCGCTACAGTTTGACAGCTTCTCCACTTGGATATTATCTCCGCCATTTTCTGTGGTCGGAATAAAAAACGGAAAATTATACCCCACGGTTTGATACCCATCCGTGTCTATGGAGGCTATGCTCTCCGCTTGATCGTTTCTGTACGTACTCCCAGGAGATCCAACAAAGCGATCCGAAGAGCTAACACCGTCGTACTCCGTACCGCCAGCAATACGAGATGCAGTAGCGGCAGCGGCAGTTACATTGAACGGGGTTGCTGGTGCCTCTATATCCCAACTACCCCGTGGGTAGATATCATTATGCCGCAAAGCCACATCGGGGATCTCTACCGTCCCGCACGGCATATTGTGAATAACATTATCATCTATAGCATCGAAAGGCAGGTCTTCCCTACTCCCTCCATCCTCCCTACCCCCTCCATCCTCCTCCGGACCAACATAATCCTGGCTTCCAAACTCCACTCTCGGCCCCAGATAACCCCCAGCATAGGGGCCATGATTTAGATCGTCCCCCAACCCCTCGGTAGAGTAAGCGGCAAACCCGGCACCACCTCCATCAGAATTCGGGCCATCCTGCTGACCAGCGGCAGGGGCAACCTTGCCATAATCAAGAGCCTCAATCAGCGCCACCACCTCTTCACCCGGAATAACAGTGCCATCGGCCAGAGTCAGTGACGGCGGCAACCCAGCCTCAGCTAGTGGAATATAGTTGGGGAAAATTACCTGTGGATTATCATTTGGATTATCCGGCGTGTCGTCGGGAAAGATGACCACAAGATCTCCAGGACTATCATCAGCCTGAACAAACTGCAGGGCACTTAACTGCTCCCTGCTCTCTATATCCAAAGCAAGCTCCTGAGGTACTACATTAGAATCTTGCTCTCTGTTGGTGCTATCTACCATTTTATCTCTCCGTCAATCCACTACTCACCTTTAGCTCCAATCGAGATCGTGAAATATCTCTTTATCATGTTCATCTTGCAACAGATTATGACCACTTTTGACTCTTATCACATCGCCTATTTAAGTAATGGTTCACCCCATAACCGTGTGCAAATGCAATCTTTCAGTGAATTAATCTACTAATTACCGGCAAAAACCGATAAAAACCGACCGCATGCGATCAACTTTCGTCGATTACGATACTCCCCTGGTTAATCATGGTATCCACATCACTGTCACTCAGAGCGGCCCCCTCAACTGTTACCGAAAAGGCTCCGCCTGTTTCATCGCTGAAGATGCCACCAGACTCAGTGCCTACACGCAGCACGGTATCGCCCCCCACTATCTCCGCATCCACCGTCCGATCGACCGAAT
>CBFDBF010000277.1:0-2495 GCA_965602975.1 uncultured Gammaproteobacteria bacterium
TACTGAGTTCTCCTTACATTATGTTTATGGATAGTTAATAGCCGGAATAGCGCCTATTTTTAGCACTCTCCCCTAGTGAGTGCTAATAATAAGGGCAAACTCCCCATAATCAAGGGCAAAAGGAGTAAAAAATTTATATTTGTGGAATTGGGAGCAAATAGCTGAAAAATCCAATAGATAGAGCTCTTTTAACGGCCGACCTATGCTAAATAGTCGTCGTAGCGCTCCATCAAGTAACAGAGGCAATCCTGGCGCACCACCTCATGGTCCAAGGTCAGCATGGATGGCATAGCCGAGACCCGCAGCCTGATTTCATTATCCACCAGCTCAAAATAGCGCTTAGAGACATCTCTGCCCTGCTCGTCCGTTGCCTCCAGACCCAATCCAATACCTGGGCGCAGGCAACCAAGAACCGTACCCGCAGGCAGCTCACGGAAATTTAACCTATCGAGATCATCGGTTAGAGATATATCTACATCAGCAACGCCATACTCGAAACTACACCCTTCAGGGATCTTCACCACAGCCACGGTATGAAATAGCTCTATGTCGCCGTGGGCCGGGGTATGCTCCCTGTGCCCCGACAGGTGCAGACAGGCATCCAGGTAGTCACGAGCATGCACAATCCCTTTGGCGTTGCCCACTCTCCCACACTCCAGGGTAACCGCCGGACATAGCTTCGCCATGGCCTTAGATTGAACTCCACAGGGGCGTATAAAGTAGACCACCGTGCGACTAAACATGGTCGCCAGATGAAAGAATCTATTATCCAGGACGTTTATACAGGCGTAGTGGGGATTGATACCGGTGGTGTTATGCAGATCTACACTGGCGAATATACCGCGCCGACCCATGATCTCAGTCACATCAGTCATCATCCTCTGCTCTGGCGTCTCTACCGCTTCACATCCAGGCCAGACCCGGTTGAAATCTGGCTGCCCCTCCAGATGCCGAACTCCAGCGGCTGCGGCCCGAACGTTACCGATGAAGATGGTCAGAGCGCGCGGCAGCTCTCGGCAACCCCCCCCTGGCAAATAATCCTGCAACAGCTGGCGTAGGGCATCCCAGCCAGAGGTCTCGTTGCCATGCATCAGCACAGAGACAAACAGCGCCGGCTCTCTGCGACCTGGCAGGTGTATCAATGTCGGTCCGCCCAGGACCCTTTCAAGCTGAGTCGCATCCAGATCCAACAGGCCTGGGGGTAGGTGGTCTAGCTGTTTTAACATAAGGGGGCCCCTAAACCTTCCATTCATGCACTGGCCTACCACTGGCCTGCCGATCCAAGTAGGTCTCGGTCAGCCCCGGCATATCCGCCCCATGCCTAGCGACCCAGAAGCGCTGCCAGGCCGCACCATTACGCCCAGATTCCACCCTCTCCCGAATGATCCCCAGCCAGTAATCTGCCTCTGCCCCATCTATGCACAGCGACAGCAAACCACTCCGCGCAAGGGGCATCAATACTTCACGGCACAACTGCTGCAACTTAATGGGTTTTCCATTCATCCAGATAATCTCACTCTGCAGGCCATCCTTAGCCGCAGAGTAGAAATTTGCCTGGGCCTGCTCGAATGGGAGCATATGCTCTGGCACTTCCTTCTGACGAGCCAGGGACGAGACCACACCAAAATAGAAGGCGGCATTGGCTATGGAATCGATTATGGATGGCCCCGCCGGTACTACGCGATGCTCCAGACGCAGATGGGGTTCGCCGCTCGTATCGAATCCAATAAGAGGTCTGGTCCAGCGCCAGATGGTGCCGTTCTGCAACCGCAGATGGGCTAGATTTTCCTCCGGCTCATCCATAAGGCGGGGCAGCAATACCGGATAGCGTCGCCAATTGGCTTGGAAACACTCATCTATAGAGTCCTCGAGATAGCGCACACCAAATGTCACACGCTGGTTGAGTATGGACTCCCCCACCGCAACCGCCTGCTCAAACAGGGGAATACGGGTCTCATCCCAGAGATCGGCCCCAAACAGGTAGGGTGAGTTGGCGCTGATGGCGACCATGGGGGCGGAGATGATCTTGGATGCGTTGTAAAACCTTACCCCTTCATCCACATCGACCTTCATATGGATCTGAAAAGATGTGGTGGCGGCCTCCAGCATCACATCGTTATGCTCTAGCACCAATTCGTCGCGCCCAGCAATATCCAGCTTTATCGGCTCGCCACCGCGCCGAATCAGTACCTGTTCGTTCAAGGCGTGATAGCGATGCAGAGGGGACATATTTTCCAGAGTAAGATCGGACTCCCGTATGGTCGGCAGTATGCCAATCATGGCCAGACGCGCATCCAGATTCGCTGCTACGTTGCTGCACCTTGCCCAGGTCTTGGTCAACTCCTGCTGCATGCTGCCAAGGGCACTACCACGCAACTCCTGCGGAGTGCCATTTAGCTCTAGATTAAAAGTGGCAAGCTCAGGCACCGCAAGGGGATCATCCATATGCTGCAGATAGCTCTCCACTACTCCCGCCGGCCGCGCATTTTCGTCTA
>CBFDBF010000278.1:0-2475 GCA_965602975.1 uncultured Gammaproteobacteria bacterium
AATTGCTGGAGTGGTATCGGGAGCATATGTGAGATTGGTTAAATCTGTTTTTGTTGGTTTTATTGTGGTGATTGTGTTTAATTCTGCCGTCGCAGAAGAGACGGATCTCTTCTCCACTTGGGAAGGGTTCGAGGCCGATAAGTGCGCATCAGTATGGCTTATTAAGCGCTTTATAGCACCACAAGCGGAGATACGTTTTTATCCGCGAGGGGAGGCGATCACCGCAGGTATACTCTTCGATACCCCGGAAGCCAAATTTCGTCGTTACCATAACAAATCCACCTTTGAGACTCTGCAAGAGCACTACCGGATAACTGACCGGAACGTAGTTTATATAGGGAGCATTATTCATGATATAGAGGTCAACATATGGGGTAACAAGACCATGATCGAAACGCACCAAGTGATGCGGGAGGTTCAGCCTATTATTACCGCAGAAGATACGGATAAAACTGTTCAAGAGTGCCAAATTTATTTTGATCAACTCTACCAGAATTATGCGAAAAAAGGGTTGAATGGATCAGCATCTAAGGAAATTTCTGACGCAACCGTGGTGGAATAATAACGGATTGCGCTTGACATTCAACCACAGTGGTGGACAATACGGGGTGAATGGGGATGGCTGCCCTGGTAATGGCGAATGTACTTTGATTGTCAGGCGGTCAATGTGAGGAATATGGACCTTTGCATATGGGGAGAGTTGGAGGATGATCTCATCCAATAGGTTTCAACTAGGATGGATGTGCCTGTTGTGGGGGTTGTTTCTCCAGGTTCAGGCTGAGGTAACTGTAGCGCCAGAGACAGAACCATGGCAGCTACTTACCATAGGTCCGGACAGTGGTGATGCCGCTTTGAGTGGTGATCATCAGAGTCTGCAGTTCAATATCACCAACGTCTGCACCCAGGTTGATGCTGTTAGTAATACTTTCACGGCAGATGATGAGAGTGCACTGAGTGCTTTGGGTTTTCAAAGCCAAGGAGATAGCAGCCTCGGTATTCAAAATAACCGCCTGACCCTCATCAGCCAAGGCGATCAAATTGTACTCACTCCTACCGTATACAGCGGTGACATTACTCTTAGTTCTACCGTATCTGCCCAACTAGATAGCGGTGGTGCTACCAGCTCCCTTAGCCTCTATCTTAGTGATGGTGCTCAGGAAAGTGGCTACGGCATCAACTATCAGGGCGATGGTACCAGTGGTGCTTGGGTGCTTACCCATTATCAGAGTCAGACTGCTCCAACCATCGTAGCCTCTGTTGCCACCAATCTACACCCAACCAGTTCGCGCCAGGTGCGCCTGCAACGAGTGGGCGACACCCTCACTGTTACCATTGACAATACTGATATTGGCCTTGTTTATACTGCACCTCAGGGGTTACCCGCCCTAAGTCGCTACGGCGTTCGTACTGACACAAGTAGCATAGTGGCAACCGGCGTCTATCTAGATGATCTAAACCTGGAATACAGCACTCCTGCCCAATGTCCGGAACTTGCCACCACCGGCAGTTGGGATGAACGCTACCCCCTATATTTTGCGCATCAGAGTTTGACCGGAGATGGGGAACTCATTGCCCGGCTCATGACTCAGGAGAGTACAGGCCTTGCTGGGGTTACCCTGCGGGATGGTACAGAGGTCGATGATGGCAGTGTTGCCCTGGTAATTGATGCTGGTGATGACAGTTTGAGCCTGCATCTACGTGATAGCGCGGGGGCAAGTAGTACCCAACGAGATATGGGGATCCAAGCCAACCTGCCCCACTGGCTGAAGCTTACTCGCAGTGGAGACAGCGTAACCGCCTACACCTCTAACGATGGAGTCAGTTGGAATAGCGTGGATGATGTAACAGTGAGCTTTGGTGATACCATCCAGGCTGGTATAGCTATAGCAGTGACTGGTGGCGTTGATCAGCTTACTTTGTTTGACAATCTTAGCCTCGTCAGTGGCAATTCGGATACAGACGGGGACAGTAGTACGCCTCCCCCTAAGAAGGATGCACTCACGGTCATTGGTGGCAATATTACCAGTGATACTGTATTGGTAGCTAATGAAACCTATGATGTAAGCACCAATATTGTTGTAAATCCTGGTGTGACTTTGACCATCCCGGAAGGAGCCAGCTTATCATTCGCTGCTGGCACTAGATTAGAGATTCATGGAGAGGTTGTTATTGCCGGTGTTAGTAGTAACCAGGTTTTATTGACCAGTAACAAGGCGAGTCCAGTCAAAAATGATTGGCTAGGGATTGTGGTTGCAACTGGAGGCACCCTGACTCTTGATCACACATTAGTAGAGTATGCGAACTACGCACTTCGAGTTTACGGTGCCACTGGTGCCACAGTAACAGTGAACAATAGTGAGCTGCGCAATAGTACCTACGGGCTCCACATGTATCGGACTGACTCTGCGGTGACGCTGACTGATTCGACCCTGACGGCGAACCAGTACGGTGTCTATCTACAGGGTGATGCCAGTG
>CBFDBF010000279.1:0-2473 GCA_965602975.1 uncultured Gammaproteobacteria bacterium
AGACAGGATCGGCGACCACGCTCCGCCAGGGTGCCGATTACGGCGCGTCTGGTGGCTAAGCAGATAGCTGCGGCTGGGGCTGACAGGGTGTTGACGGTGGATTTGCATGCAGATCAGATCCAGGGATTTTTTGATATACCGGTAGATAACATATATGCCCTGCCAATCCTGTTGGGAGATGTCTGGCGGCAGAAGTATCCAGATCTAATGGTGGTATCGCCAGATGTGGGCGGTGTGGTGCGAGCCAGGGCGCTGGCTAAGCTGTTGGATGATGCCGATCTGGCGATTATTGACAAGCGGCGACCACACGCCAATGAATCACGGGTGATGAATATTATTGGTGATGTGGCTAATCGAACCTGTGTTCTGATTGATGACATGGTGGATACTGCCGGAACCCTCTGCAAGGCAGCGGACGCACTGAAAGAGGCGGGAGCACAGCGGGTTGTGGCCTACTGTACCCATCCGGTGCTATCTGGCCCGGCGGTAGATAATATCAGCAACTCGGTGCTGGATGAGCTGGTGGTATCAGACACCATTCCGCTACATGCGCAGGCGCGGCAGTGTGGCAAGATCAGGCAGATTAGCATTGCTGAACTGCTGGCTGAGACCATGCGCCGTATTGCCGATGATGAGTCGGTAAGCTCGCTTTTTATGGAGTAGTTATTATGAAAGCTCTGATTAAATCCATCCATGGCTTTATCAGAGCACGGAAATGGAAAATCCGGTTTTTCATTTCCTTCATTTTCAATGGCTTATAGCCATAGAAAATGGCAGCACATCCGTGTGCTGCGGGAACCACTGAATAGATCAGAGATTCCCTAGAATTCAGCTGTTGGTGCGGTATTAAGATAGCTGCATCGAAATTGAGTACAGATGCTGTTCTGGTCGCGGAATAGTGCTGTTTTTTACTAAAACTTAAAGTTATTTGGAGAGATAGAATGAGTGAAGCATTTAGCGTAAATGCGCAAGCGCGTAGTGATGAGGGGAAGGGTGCGAGCCGCCGCCTTCGTCACCAGGGACTTATCCCCGGGATAGTCTATGGTGGCAGTAAGAAGCCGGAAATGATTACTTTGGTGCACCAGGATATGTTGCTACATCTGGAGAATGAGGCGTTTTACTCCAGTATTCTGACACTTAATATTGACAAGAAAAAGCAGCAGGTCATCCTTAAAGATCTACAGCGTCATCCGGCTAGACCGTTTGTGCTGCATGCCGATTTTCAGCGGGTTAGCGCAACGCAGACCCTTAAAACTCGCATACCAATCCACTTTGTTGGTGAGGATGTTGCTCCTGGTCTTAAGGCTGGCGGTGGTGTCTCTTACCATATAACGGATGTGGAGATCAGCTGTCTGCCTAAGGATCTGCCCGAGTTCCTGCAGATCGATATATCCGGTATGGAGATCGGTGACTCGGTACATCTATCCGAGATCGAGCTACCTGCAGGGGTGGAGATTCCATCTCTGGCTCAGGGTCTGGAGCAGAATGACATGCTCGTGGTGAATATCCATGCTGGCTATGGCGATATGGATGTTGAGGATGAAGATGTGCTCGAAGATGGTCTTGAGGGTGAGGTTGCAGATGCAGCCGAGAGTGACGCTCAAAGTGATGATGAGGCCGCTGGCGAGGAGTAAGCCTTATCTGCGTGTTCCCTTGTTACGTTAACAGGGGAGGCCAAGCCCCATCTTTACCCCTACCCCGCTAGCGGGGGAGGGGTATAGGAGGGGGAGTCAAATAGGGAAGCAATGCAAGATCCAATTCGTCTAGTTGTCGGTCTGGGGAATCCAGGTAGCGAGTATGTGGGACACCGCCATAATGTTGGGTTCTGGCTATTGGATCTATTGGCGCGCCAGTATGGCGGTCAATTTAAGGCTGAGGCCAAGTTTCATGGTGTGGCCTGCCGGATAATGGTCGAGGGTGAAGAGTGCTGGC
The DNA here is from genome assembly GCA_965602975.1 of uncultured Gammaproteobacteria bacterium. Lineage (GTDB taxonomy): Bacteria > Pseudomonadota > Gammaproteobacteria > Chromatiales > Chromatiaceae > CBFDBF01. Next base: position 1,933 of record CBFDBF010000279.1, read on the forward strand.
TGCTGCAGCCAACTACTTTTATGAATCGCAGTGGTCAAGCAGTATCCAGCTTGGCACGCTATTTCAAGATTGCACCGGAACAGCTGCTGGTGGTACATGATGAGTTGGATCTGCCGGTAGGCACTACGCGCCTGAAGTGGAGTGGTGGTGCCGGTGGTCACAACGGTCTGCGCGATATCATCAGTGCGGTCAATGGGCGTGATTTTTGGCGTCTGCGGGTGGGCATAGACCATCCGGGTGAGCGTCGATTGGTAACAGACTATGTGCTGAAAAACCCCTCTAAAAGCGATGCGTCCAGGATCGTAGAGACCCTCGATGAGGTGGCTGCTCTGTTGCCTCTGCTGGTTGCTGGAGAGCAGCAAAAGGTGATGCATAGACTGCATAGTGACGACTAATAGTGCTGAATCGTTAAAAAACTGGACAAATAGGTAGATTTGTCCAGTTCCGCTGTTGACATAGGTTCCACCCTGAACGACAATAGCGGGCTTGTTTTTGGAGGGGTTCCCGAGTGGCCAAAGGGGGCAGACTGTAAATCTGCTGG
>CBFDBF010000280.1:0-2467 GCA_965602975.1 uncultured Gammaproteobacteria bacterium
CCAGCGGCTCTAACCCGCCACGGGCGATGGTGGTTGCTCCCTGCAGTGTCGGTACTCTCTCTGCTATTGCCGCCGGTGCCAGTAATAATCTGATCGAGCGGGCGGCAGATGTGATGTTGAAAGAGCAACGTAAACTAATTCTGCTGATCAGGGAGACCCCACTGTCTGCTATTCATCTGGAGAATATGCTGAAACTTGCACGTTTAGGGGTAGTCACTATGCCAGCCAGTCCAGGTTTCTATAATCGGCCACAGCAGGTGGATGAGTTGGTCGATTTTATGGTGGCACGGGTGTTAGATCAGCTGGGGGTTGAACACAAACTTATGGGGCGTTGGGGTAGGTCTGATTAGGAGGCTACTGCATAAGTCAGAGGCTCCCTAATTAGTACTTTTATCCATAGAGAGCCAGTTTGTACCGGGTACGTCATGGCAGGTAACTGTAGCTTGATAGGCATCTGGTGCATATTGTAGTAGTGAGGAGTACTCCTGTGCCGATATCGGTCTGCTAAAGAGGTACCCTTGGGCTGTAGTAATGCCATGTTGACGACAGAAATCCAGCTGCTCTCTGGTCTCAATGCCTTCGGCAACAATTCCCATTTTCAAGCTTTGCGCCATCGATATTATGGCTTCAATCAGCACTCTGCTATCTGCACTTTTTTCCAGATCGGAAACAAAGCTACGATCTATCTTGAGTATCTGTAGCGGGAAATTTTTTAGATAACTTAGGGATGAGTAACCGGTACCAAAATCATCCATGACCAGGGTGATGCCACGCTCACACATAGATTCCAGTGTTGTAATGGTCTCATCTGAGCTCTGCATTAACAGACTTTCAGTTATCTCCAGCTCTAGTTGATCACAGCGCAGTCCGCTCTGCACTAATGCCCGGTCTACATTATCCAACAGGTCACCGGAGCTAAATTGCCGAGGCGAGATATTAACTGAAACATGCAATGGGTGTTTATGTATCTGTTGCCAGCTAGCTGCCTCCTGGCACGCGGTTGTAAGCACCCAGTTTCCAATTTCCTGGATTATGCCCATATTCTCAGCCATTGGTATAAATGTGTTGGGGCTTATTGTGCCTATCTTGCTACTGTGCCAGCGTATTAGCGCTTCTGCCCCCTCTATACGTCCGGTTATAAGATTTACTTTAGGTTGAAAATAGACGGCAAGCTCTTCCCTCTCCATTGCATGGCGTAGGTGGTTGGCTATTTTTGCTTGTTCATCAGAGATGTTGCGCATCTCATCAGAAAAGAAGCAGAAATCGTTACGCCCACTCTGTTTGACGTTGTGCATAGCTAGATCAGCATGCTGCATGAGGGCCTCCATAGACTCCCCATCATCAGGATATACGCTGATGCCGATGCTGACGGTGCTAAAGATCTCATTATCATTGATTACAAATGGTTGTCGGAAGTTGGCGGCCAGTTTGTTGGCTACATCTTTGGCATTGGAGCTATGCTCCAGGCCCTCAAGCATAACCATAAACTCATCACCGCCAGTACGTGCCGGTATGTCACTTGCGCGCAGTACTCCTGTTATACGTTGTGCGGTTTGCTGCAGTAGTTGATCCCCTATATCGTGGCTTAGGGTGTCATTGATGTTTTTGAAGTTATCCAGATCTATAAACAGCAGGGCTATCTTATGTTTCTGCCGTTTTGCCCGTATACATGCAGTACTCATGTGGTGCTGTATATAATAACGGTTTGGGAGGCCGGTTAATTGATCAAAGTTTGCTTGATAGATGAGCTTCTCTTCCCGCTGGTCACGCTCTGTAGTGTCTTCTGCAATGATGATAATGGTTGGTGGCTCATCCTTGAGCTGTAGCTGTATTCTGGCCTCAATTGGGTAGGTGGAACCATTCTTGCGTTGGTTAGTGCCTCTGTGGATAGCGATCTCCTCATTACCCTCTATCAGTGGTTGTATCAGTTTGCCAAAAGAGTTTCGGTTTAGGCTGGCGAATATCTTAAGGATGTTAATGCTGCTGTATTCGCTGCTGTTGTAACCCAGGTTTTTGGCTGCACTCTTATTGATCTGCATGCATTTCAGGGTATGGGCATTGACTACAAAGATCTCACTGGAGCTGTGGTTTAGAATGCGCCCAAGGCGGTTATCGATCCTGCTTTTCTCTTTTTTCAGATCATACACAAGCTTTTTATTTTCATTTAGCAGCCATGTGTTTAGGGCAAAGGTATAACTATACTCTTTGCTGAATTTCATAAAGATCATCGAATATGTACCAAATGAAGCAAAACTTACAATCCAAGTTGGGAAACCTAATATTTGTAAGGACCACGGAAACGAAACACAATCATTACCAATGGGGTCTATTGTCGGAGTAAATCTAATTTCAATAGGTCTACCAGGGAATAACATATGACGACCATATTGATATGGACTAATAAAGATCCAAGGAATAGACATTAATAAAATAATGAACACAAAAACAAGGGCATTCATTACACTTT
>CBFDBF010000281.1:0-2438 GCA_965602975.1 uncultured Gammaproteobacteria bacterium
AACAGAATTAATAGAGGTGCCCTACAACATGAATCGAAGAGTATTTATTAAGCTTGCACTAGGTGCCAGTGCGGTCGCACTGATTGGCAGCTATCCGGTTCTAATTGAGAGAAACATTGTCACCGTCAATCGATACAAAATCTTCCTGGATAACTTACCCCCCTCATTTATCGGTTTTACAATCGCTCATCTGACTGATCTGCACCTGGGCACACTCGTTTCAGAGCTATTCATTAAGGGGGTAGTCAATAAAACAAACAGTCTAAAAACTGACTTGATAGCTTGTACTGGTGACTATGTTCACGCACGGAATACAACCCAAGAGATCGATAAAGTTTGGCCTATTCTGTCACAACTAAAGGCACAATATGGGGTGTACTCGGTATTGGGAAACCATGACCATTGGGCTGATACTAATAGATCACTGTATTGGCTAAATACAACCGGACAAAACATCAGGCATAAGAGTGTAGCAATCCATAAAGGAGATGAGAGACTAATCATCGGTGGCGCTGGGGACTTGTGGGAAGATGAGTTAAATATTGACCGAGCATTTGCCAAATATCAAGGTAAAGAGTGCCGTATTCTTTTATCCCACAATCCTGACTCTATTGATACAGCGTACAACACAAAAATATCTCTAGCACTATGCGGACACACCCATGGAGGGCAGGTTCGAATACCACTTTATGGCGCACCAGTTTTGCCAGTTAAAAATAGAGATTACTCTAGTGGTTTAATCACAACCGATAAAACAAAGCTATTCATAAGCAGGGGGATTGGTTGGGCAATATATCCAATTAGATTTAACTGCTACCCTGAAATAGCGGTATTAGAGCTAAAAAGAACGGGGAACACTGTATAACCAAGAGTTTGAGAACATTCGCTCCACCCATAAGCTATATTCAAACCTGGTGTATGACTGACACCATATAAGCGCCATTAAGAGGGTAAAAAAAGCTCCACTAACTCATTAAGAAAGCGATAGCCAGTGGCAGATGGCTGGATCAAGCCTGCTGAGTAGTGTAACAACCCGCGCCCCACAGCTTGTTGCAGCTGCTCTTCTACCACCACCAGTTCCAAGCCGGTACGCTGAGTAAAAAGCCGAGTGGAAAAACCAGCATGTAGACGTAGTGCATTCAGCATAAACTCGGCAATAAGATCTTCTGGCTGCAAGCTCTTACTGCCAGCAATGGCATCTACGCTTCCGGCAAGTGACAGATAGCTCTCTGGACTGCGTAGCCGCCAGCGACGTTCAATCTGCCGGTCTGGAGAGGTGATCTTACCGTGTGCTCCTGCACCTATGCCGATGTAGTCACCAAACTGCCAGTAGTTTAGATTGTGCCGACACCTCCGCCCTTGATGGGCAAAGGCCGATATCTCGTACTGCCGGTGCCCCGCCTCTGCCAACGCCTGTTGGCCACTGCGCTCTATCTGCCACAGCAGTTCATCCTGTGGCAGGATTGGGGGTGAGTGGTGAAATGGCGTGTTTGGCTCCAGGGTGAGCTGATAGTATGAGATGTGGCTGGGGTTGAGGGCGATAGCGGCGGTTATATCCTCCAATGCTTGCTCTCTGGTCTGGTTTGGCAGCCCAAACATCAGGTCGATATTTATATTATCAAACCCGCAATCCCGCGCTATTTCAACGGCCCTAAGCGCCTCCTGCGGTGTGTGAATACGGCCTAACGCCTGTAGCTTCTCGGCAGCAAAACTCTGGATACCAATAGATAGACGATTGACCCCAGCCTGTCGATACTGCTGGAACCGACCCGCCTCGACTGTGCCCGGATTGGCCTCCAGGGTCACCTCTATATCGGGGCTGCAACCTATAGCTGCTCGCACCCCATCCAGAAGCCGCTCTATGGCCTCGCCCGAAAAGAGGCTGGGGGTGCCACCACCGATAAAAATGGTGGTTAGCCTGCGTCCGGTAACCAGCGGCAACTCTAGCTGCAGATCGGACAACAGTGCCTCTACGTAAGCAGACTCATCCAGATCTCCCTCAACACTGTGGGAGTTAAAGTCGCAATAGGGGCACTTGCGAACACACCAAGGGAGGTGGATGTATAGAGATAGGGGGATCACCCCCTTATCCCGCTATGGCTAACCTTGATCTCGTGCCTGGAGATAGGCCAACTCCGAGATACCACTCCACCGTTTAGCCTGCTGCTTAAAGCTATTGTAGGAGTCGAATACTTTTTGCGAGAAGGCATCCTTGGCCGCCAGCTCTAACACTACCTCTTCTGACAACTGACGCAGCTTCTGTACCACATCTTTTGGATAGACCCGCATATCTACCTTGTGTTCACTCAACAGGGTCTCAAGAGCCGCTGGATTACGCGCAGTATATTCGGCCAGCAGATCCTGGTTGACCACCTTACATGCGTTCATGACAATAGATTGCAGATCGGTCGGCAGCGCTTCTAGCGCCTGCTTATTGA
>CBFDBF010000282.1:0-2417 GCA_965602975.1 uncultured Gammaproteobacteria bacterium
CATCATCCCCCATATTAGAGCCATCATTAATCCCGGCAACCACCATATCCGGCTCCTCATCAAGCAGCCCGGTGATCGCCAAATGTACACAATCAGTCGGGGTTCCATCTACCCGAATAAAGCCATCTGCCTCGGTATGGGCACGAATTGGGCTATCCAGAGTAAGAGAGTTACTGGCAGCACTGCGATTACGTTCTGGAGCAACCACGGTAACATCTGCAATCGGTGACAACTCCGCATACAGGGCACGCAGCCCAGGTGCCTGGTAGCCATCATCGTTACTCATAAGGATTTTCATCGACTCTCCCCGTTCCAGAGCCAACTATAGCAAACTCCTGCTATACTGTCGGCCTCTAAACAGCCACCTATTCAAAGAACATCTGGTCTATTCATGGGCAGAAACACATCCGATGATGAGCCGAAAAAGAGCCTCTTCCAGCAAGAGATGGGGGATGCAGCCCAGATACGCCAAGATAAAGTCGAACCGTGGAGAAGAAGACATCGCCCCCATCCACTAGAGCAGCGACAATCGCCACAGGATCCAGATGATAACTGCTGGCAGGAGCACTACTCAGAAAATGAGATAAAAACTGAGGATGAGCTGCTATTCTACCGCCCAGGGGTACAGCATCGGCTGTTGCGGGAGCTACGCCGAGGACGCATCAAAAGCGAGCTGGAGCTGGATCTACACGGCCTCACGGCAAACAGTTCCCGCCAGATACTAGAGCAGTTTCTGAGTGACTGTAGCCAACGCCGACTGCGCTCTGCTCGCATTATCCACGGCAAGGGGTATGGCTCCAAGGGGCGTCAGCCAGTACTCAAGCAGAAACTCAATATATGGCTACGCCAACATAGTGAGGTTCTGGCATTCTGCTCAGCCATGCCACGGGATGGTGGCACAGGTGCGGTCTATATTCTACTGCGATCACCACGCAAGCAGCAGTAGTGGAGATAATACAGCACACCATCCCCTCCCCACTGGTGGGGAGGGCTAGGATGGGGAGTTTATAAAACTTAGTTAGCAGGTTACCTAACTTACCCCTCACGTTCACTTGGAAGTGGCTTGGGCAGTCCGGCTAACTTGCATAACTCTGCTATCGGTTCATTTGGAAAGATCGTATAGAGATGCTTAGTGGCCTGCTTGTGATCATGGAATGTAGTACCCATTTTGCCACCGATCTCTTTTACCAGGATGTGCATCGTTGGATGGGTTCTATTTGTGTCCCAATACTCTCTGAAGTAATCCACTAAACCAATATGGTCATCTTTTAGCTCATACCCCTCCTGTCGTGCTATCTCTGCAGAGACCTGCTCTGACCACTGGGAGGGATTTAGCAGAAAGCCCTCCTCATCCGTACCTATCAATTCGCCATTGATTGTAATAACCATAATCTATCTCCTCTATTTCATTTTAACCTGCAACTTCCACTCTATACCTATTTCAGAATAAATCTATAGCAAATCACTCGGTCTTTATCTTGTTATAATAAATTCAATGACTTGGAGGCCTGATTTATATTACAATCAGCCTCAATCTGCAGGTCTAACTAACAATAAAGTGGAGTTTATGCGCATAGGACAGGGTTATGATGCCCACCGATTCAGCCCTGAGAGGGAGCTGATACTGGGTGGCGTATCTATCGAACATGAGCAGGGGATGGCCGCCCACTCTGATGGTGATGTGCTTCTGCATGCCCTCTGTGATGCCCTACTAGGGGCAGCGGGCCAGGGGGATATCGGCCAACACTTCCCCGACAGCAGCCGTGAATTCGAGGATATAGATAGCCGCATTCTGCTACGCAAAGTGATGGAGCTACTACACAATATCGGACTGACAGTACACAACACCGATCTCACCATAATAGCCCAGAAGCCAAAACTGGCCAGCTATCTACCTACAATGCAGCAGAATATTGCGGCCGATCTACAGATAGATCCATCCGCCGTAAACATCAAAGCGACCACCACAGAGGGGATGGGATTTACCGGTAGAGGCGAGGGAATTGCCACCCAAGCGGTCGTGCTGCTCGATGAGTAATATCACACTCTCCCCATACTCCCAACTAGCCTACGCCCTTGGCCGGCCCACAGCCTCCGGTGTTATCCGCTCTCAACCTGAGGATTTCCAGGTAGATGAGATCCTGGGGTTTGAACCTGATGGTGAGGGTGAACATATCCTGCTGCATATCCAGAAGCGCAACAGCAACACTGCCTGGCTAGCCGGTGAGCTGGCACGGTTCGCAGGAATACCTACACGGGATGTCAGTTATGCCGGACTGAAGGATCGCAATGCCGTAACCACCCAGTGGTTTAGCCTGCATCTAGGGAAACGCGCAGAGCCAGACTGGAAAATATTCAACATAGAGCAGGCCACCACTCTGGAGTGGCATCGGCACCGCCGCAAACTACGCCGTGGT
>CBFDBF010000283.1:0-2408 GCA_965602975.1 uncultured Gammaproteobacteria bacterium
CTTTTGTACCGCCATGGGTAAAACTCCTAAATAATAAACTTAATTCTATTTGCTCTTAAGGTCTTTAAGAACAGCAAACGGGTTTGGTTTACTCTCTACCAACTCCTCATCCATCTGTACTTCAGACCCATCAAAATTCTCATATGCAGCTTTACACTCATTTTCCTGGTGCATCGGCACCTGGGGTAGAGTCAGCAGCAACTCGTCCTCTATAACATCTATTACTCTTATTCGTTTATCTTCTGCCAGCAGAGGCTCAAACTCCTCAGATAGCAGTTTTGCTTCTTCATATCCCTCAACCACCACCACATACAATTCCGAAGAAACTGGTGTAGCCACCGGTTCCAGGCATCTCTGGCACTCAAGTCTCAGTGCTGCCTTCACATATCCCCTGATATGAACCTGCCTGTTAGCTCCCTTAACAAACTCAAGCAAAAACTCCGCTTCGCCCTCATTATCCAACACAATCTCTTTGAGACGCGGCAAATTAGTTAAACTGACTTGGCCAGATAACTCTTTCCCTATCTCTGCAAAATGCCATGGATCAACGAATTCAGGCAGGCGGACTGACATAAGCGGGGGATTTTATTACGCAGGATGTTGGCTGTCAAAGAAAAACCAACCTTATTTCCAGGATTATGGACCTTGAGTTATGCTCAGATAGGCGAAAAAACAGGGGGATATAACCCCCTGTTTTTATTGACCTCCAACCACAGCCAGTAGTACGCCAGCGGCCACGGCAGAGCCGATAACACCTGCCACATTAGGCCCCATGGCATGCATCAGCAGAAAGTTGTGGTGGTTACTCTCCAATCCTACCTTGTTTACCACACGGGCTGCCATTGGTACTGCCGAAACACCGGCGGCCCCGATAAGAGGATTTATTTTCCCACCGGTAACCCTATGCATTACCTTTCCCATTAACAATCCTGTTGCTGTACCGATACAGAATGCCAGCGCCCCCAGGGCCAGGATGCCTAGGGTCTCAAGACTGAGGAATTTTTCAGCAGAGAGCTTAGAGCCTACAGCCAGACCGAGAAATATAGTAACAATATTGATGATCTCATTCTGGGCGGCACGGCTGAGACGATCTACAACCCCACTCTCTCGCAGAAGATTTCCGAACATCAGCATCCCTATCAGAGGTGCGGCCGACGGCAGAAACATTATACAGAGCACCAATACCGTAAAGGGAAACAGTATTTTCTCCAGTTTACTTACGTGCCGCAGTTGCTGCATCTCTACACACCGCTCTTTCTCGCTAGTCATAGCGCGCATGATCGGTGGCTGAATGATCGGCACCAGGGCCATGTATGAGTAGGCTGCCACAGCAATCGCACCCAGAAGATCAGGCGCTAGCCGTGAGGCCAAAAATATTGCCGTAGGACCATCCGCGCCACCAATGATGGCGATGGCGGATGCATCAGAGAGACTGAAATTGAATCCTGGTACTGCATTCAGGGCAAGAGCGCCAAGTAGGGTAGCAAAGATACCGAACTGCGCGGCAGCACCAAGCAACAGAGTGCTTGGTCGAGCTATCAAGGCACCGAAGTCGGTCAGGGCACCCACGCCCATGAATATAAGCAGGGGAAACACGCCCGTCTCAATACCAGCATGGTAGATCATACCCAAGAGTCCATCCGGGCCAGCGATGCCAGCCACAGGGATATTACTCATGATGGCGCCAAAACCGATCGGCAACAGCAGCAGCGGTTCAAACTTCTTGTTGATTGCGAGGTAGATGAGGAGACAACCGACCAGCATCATAAACAGCTGGCCCCACTCCATATTGGCAATCCCCATGGATTGCCATAGTGCTTCAAATCCGCTCATGCCCTACCCCAGCTCAATCAGGGCGTCGCCAACATGCACGGCATCACCCTCTTTAACAGCGATGGAGGCAACGCTACCGCTGGCTGTGGCACGAACCTCGGTCTCCATCTTCATAGCCTCCAGGATCATAATAATATCGCCCTCGGAGACGTTCTGACCAACAGTTACGTTGATCTTGAAGATATTGCCAGTAAGGGGTGCGGCGATTGTGGCACCACCTCCTGCTGGGGCAGCTGGTGCAGGCACTGGCGCGGCAGATGCTGCAGGAGCAACGCTACTGACGGCTCCGCCAGCAGATACGGTCACATCGTAGGCCTTACCATTCACCTGTACTGTATAGGCCTCTGGCCCACCTGTAGCTGCAGGTGTGGCTGGGGCGGCAGCGGCGGCTGCAGGCTCGGCACTAGGAACTGGCTCAAAGGCATCAGGATTATTGCGGTTCTCCAGGAACTTCAGGCCAACCTGTGGGAATAGAGCATAGGTGAGGACGTCATCTATGATGTCATCAGCCAGATCCAGCTTCTTCTCCTGGGCGATGGTCTCAAGCTCTTCGGTCAGCTTATCCACCTCAGGTG
>CBFDBF010000284.1:0-2400 GCA_965602975.1 uncultured Gammaproteobacteria bacterium
AGAACCATTCTTGAAGCCCTGAGTGTCGCTTAACCCACGTTCCCCTTAGTAACTAGACCACAGTGTGGTTATAGGGTTAAAGCTTGACCTGCGATAGTAGATAACCTGTGGATCTGGCTGTAGTCCAACTGCAATGTCGTAGATGGACGTTGTTGTCGAGTTGAAACTCGATCTATATATCTTCTAGTGGGGGTGGTTCTGTCTCCGGCTCCGGTTTTGGAGCGGTCTCTGCCAGCTGCATTATCTGGCGCATGATGTTGTCTCGGTTTTCCGCTTGGCGTAGCTGTGTGCAGAAGTCGCTGTTACCAAACATGGATGCGAGTTGTGCCAGTAGTTGCAGGTGCTCTTCGGTAGCCGAGGTTGGCACCAGAAGGCCGAATACCAGATCCACTGGTTGGTTGTCGATGGCCTCGAACTGTGCCGGCTCCTCTAGTTGCAGGAAGGCACCACAGGCCTGCTCTATGCCATCTATACGAGCATGGGGTAGGGCTATGCCTTGCCCCAACCCAGTACTGCCTAGGCGCTCTCTCTCCAGCAGACTGTCAAACACTGTGTCGGCGGTGAGGCTGGTAGATGAGTACGCCAGAAGCGTTCCGATCTCTTGCAGGATACGCTTCTTGCTGGTCGCTTGGCTGTTACAGACAATGCGTTCAGCGGTAAGAAAATCTATGGGAAACACCACTCTTCTCCAGGGCTGTTAGCCTATAGCAAGCTCTGTGCGCGCTGTTGGCCTTTATGATTTGTACTCTTCTCCTTATGTTTTTTTACCTGTCTATCTAGCTTGTGCAGTAGCCCATCGATTGCAGCGTACATATCCTCTTCAGTCGAGTCGGCAAATATATCGGCGCCGTTAAGGTGCAGAGTGGCCTCTGCTTTTTGACGTAACTTTTCTACGCTGAGGATGACATGAACCTTGGTGACTCGGTCAAAATGGCGCTCCAAGCGGGAAAATTTTGAGTCTACATAGTCCCTTATAGCTGGAGTTATATCGATGTGATTACCGGTAAGACTTATTTGCATAGTTTGCTCCTTATGAGTTCAACATTTATATCAGACGTTTCCTCTCGTTAGAGGGTGGAATCGCCATCGCTTCACGGTATTTTGCTACAGTCCTACGGGCAATTTCGATCCCCTGATCTGCGAGTATCCCCGCTAGCTTATTGTCGCTAAGAGGCTTGTTGGGCTTCTCTGCAGCGACCAGTTTTTTGATCAGGGCGCGTATTGCTGTGGCTGAGCATTCACCGCCTTCAGTCGTATTTACATGACTGGAAAAGAAGTATTTAAATTCGAGTGTCCCCCTTGGGGTGTGCATATATTTGTTGGTGGTGACTCGGGATATGGTGGATTCGTGCATATCTAGAGCCTCTGCTATCTCCTTTAGTATAAGCGGTCGCATAGCCTCTTCACCATACTCAAAAAAACCGCGCTGTACCTCGACTATACTGGTGGCCACTTTAAGTAGGGTCTCGTTTCTGCTTAGCAGGCTCTTTATGAACCAGCGCGCCTCTTGCAGGTGGTTTTTGAGATATGTGTTATCACTGCTATTGTCGGCACGTCGGATTAGTTTAGCGTAATCTGCGTTTACTCGCAGCTTTGGAGTGGTGCCGGGGTTTAGCTCTACCAGCCATGTACCATGTTTTTTGCTGACAAATACATCTGGTATCACATATTCTGGGGTGGTTTCGGCGATGGCTGTTCCGGGGTGTGGGTTGAGCGAGCGTATTAGTTCGATTACGGCGGAGAGCTCTTGATCAGAGAGCTTGATGCTCCGCTTGATCTTGCTGTGGTTCTGTTGTGCTAGTAGCTCAAAGTGATCCCCAACCAGGGAGAGTGCCTGCTGTAGCCAGGGGGTCTCTGTTGGTAGTTGGCGTAGTTGCAGCAGTAGGCATTCACGGGGATCGCGGGCGGCCACGCCGGGGGGGTCAAACTGTTGGATACGGTGGAGTACCGCCTCTATCTCTTCCAGTTTGACCGCATCGGTATCAAAGTTAGCATGGATATCCTCTAAGCTGGCGTAGAGGTAACCATCTTCATCTATGCTGTCTATGATCGCTGCGGCGATGGCGTGGTCGGTGTCGTTGAACGGGGTCAGGTTTAGCTGCCAGGAGAGGTGCTCATATAGGGTCATGGCGCTGCTGTGTTGTACGCTGAAGTCGCTCTCTTCCCGGCTGGGCGGGGGGGAAGATGATGGGGGTAGAGTGCTTTCGTAGATATCATCCCATTTGCTGTCTACCGGCAGCTCCTCAGGTATAGAATCGGTTTGTGAGTTTAGCTCCTGTTCGCTATCTGTCTTGCTAGAGGGCGTGGTTTCATATTCGTTTCGGCTATTCTCACTATCGGTTATATTGCCGTTGCTCTCTTGCTCTCTTGCCTTGCCATCCTCTTCGGTCTCCAGCATAA
>CBFDBF010000285.1:0-2399 GCA_965602975.1 uncultured Gammaproteobacteria bacterium
TCTTGGATCTCCTGTTTTAGGTCGAGTGTAGAGAGCTGTAGCAGCCGGATAGCCTGCTGCAGTTGCGGTGTCATGGTGAGATGTTGCCCCAGACGTAGCTGTAGAGTCTGCTTCATGCGGGGGTATTACAGTAATTTTGGTACATAAGGTACCTATAATTATAGTTGATATTTGCGTTTATAGTCTGAAGTGTTCACCCAGATATACTGAGCGCACCTCGCTGTTATCTAATATCTCCTCCGGGTTGCCCTCAGCGATTAGCTTGCCTTCGCTTATGATGTAGGCGCGTTCGCAGATGCCCAGGGTCTCTCGTACGTTGTGGTCGGTGATCAAGATGCCTATATCCCTAGAGGCGAGAGCTTGGACGATCTTCTGGATGTCTATCACTGAGATCGGGTCGACCCCGGCAAATGGTTCATCTAGCAGGATGACGCGTGGCTCTACTGCTAGAGCACGGGCTATCTCCAGCCGTCTGCGTTCACCGCCGGATAGGCTCATGGCTATGTTGGCATGTAGATGCCCTAGACCGAAGTCATACAGCAGCTCTTCACACCGCTCCAGCCGTTGTGGTTTGTCCAGGTCTGGTCTGGTCTCCAGGATGGCTAATAGGTTTTTCTCCACGCTAAGTTTACGGAATATAGATGGCTCCTGAGCCAGATACCCTAACCCCCTCTGAGCGCGGGCGTGCATCGGCAGGGTGGTGATCTCCTCTCCATCCAGGGTGATGCTACCGTGTTCCACCGGTATCAGGCCGGCAATCATGTAGAAGCAGGTGGTCTTGCCGGCTCCATTTGGCCCAAGCAGCCCTACCACTTCGCCGCTAGCGACCTGTAGGGAGACGCCATCGACTACGGCGCGTTGGCGGTAGTGCTTCTCTAGTTGATCGGCAATCAGGGTGGTCATGTTGGGCTCTACTGCCCCCCGATGGTTATGCGTACCCGCTGTTTGCCTTTGGCGCTGGCTCCAGCTTTTATGGTGGATTGCTCTCGGTTATAGACGATACGGTCGCTTCTGAACGTGTCTCCACCCTGACGTAGACTGGCTTTGCCTATCAGTAGTAGGAGCTTGCTGCTTACGGTGTACTCTAAACGGTTGCCTCTTCCCTCTATCTGCTCTTTAGTGCCATCCTTGGTCTGGCGCATGATGGCGGGTTCTCCTTCTGCTATAACCTTGCTCGATTTCCCTTTGCCCTTGCTCTGTATAACGGTCACCTTGTTGGCCTGTAGGGTAAGGCTACCCTGCTTTAGCTTTACGTTGCCGTAGTAGACGCTCTTGCCGCTACTATCATCTATATCCATGCGATCGGCCTCGATGCTGATTGGTTTGCGCATGTCTGATTTTAGGGCCAGGACGGTGGCCGGAGTTATCAGAAGATAGATTAGTACGGTTATAGCTACGCTATATAGTGGTTTAGTTGATTGCATAGTGCCCTCTCACTTTGGCAAGAAATTTTATCCGTGACGGCTGGGAGAGCCAGGCCTGCATTCCAGTCGCTGTGAGCGTGCTGCCACGACTTGTTACTGTAATATGTTCGTCGGTTTCTGCATAGCTCTCATCTGGTTGGAGGCGTAGATTACGGGTAACTATATTAATTTTGTTGCCTGCCGGTGATGCTGCACGGTTAATAGTGGTTGGGCCATTTAGCAGGAGTAGGTCTCCATCTCCCGAGAGCCAACCGCTCTCTGCGTGGATTTGCCACAGAGGCACATTTTCTATGAATATGGTGATGTGCGGGTTGTCTAATTCGGTACTGTCATCATCGGGGAAGTGTAACATCTTGTCGGCACTTAAACGGCGATCTGGACGCCCCTCTTTATCCATCACGGTGTAGGTGAACCGTTCCAGAAAAAAGTCTGCATTGTGGCTCTCTTTGGGGATATCAGAACCAGCAGGTGTTGAGGTCTCGGCTAGCCAGCGGCTGCCCGCTAAAAGGGTAATAAGGAGTATCGCAAACAGGATTGTACGCAGGTTCATAGTGGTTAGAGGTAGCTGTCCAACATGGGTTCCAGAGTCCCCTGTGCCTGCATGATTAGCTCACAGGCCTCACGCGCCGCCCCTTTGCCACCACCGCTGTCGGTCTGCCAGTGAGCGTGCTGTTTTACCAGCCAGTGTGCATCCTGCACCGCTATGGCGAGGCCGATCCTGCGCATGATCGGCAGGTCGATCAGATCATCTCCAACATAGGCTATCTCGCTGCTATCCAGCCCCAATTGGCGCTGTAATTTTTCGCAGGTGGGTAGCTTCTCTTGTTGTCCCTGATAGAGGTGTTTAATCCCTAGGCCCTGCATGCGGTTGGCTACCACTAATGAGGAGCGGGCGGTGATGATCGCAATCTCCACCCCGCTAGATTGCAGCGCCTTCATGCCGAGCCCATCTTTGGAGTTGAATACCTTATACTC
>CBFDBF010000286.1:0-2397 GCA_965602975.1 uncultured Gammaproteobacteria bacterium
ACGCAAATCGTAATACTAGGTCCAGAGCCTGCGTACCAAGCCCTCGGCCGCGGTCTTGGTGCGAACCGATGCCCATGCGCAGGTAACCGTTGCCGTTTGTCCAGTCGATCCATTCCAGCACGGCTTTACCCAGCAGGCGGTCATCCTCACCATGCAGTATACGGTGGATCGCATCTCTAGCTCGGTATACGTTGGCGGCAGCCGTTTCGCTGATTGGGTTATCAAGTATCAGTTGCTCTGGCGAGATTAGCTCTTTGAGTTCGCTGATTCGCAGGTCGTCGGTCTGGTAGGTCATAGTAATATCTCTATCCCCAAATTTATTGGGGATGATTATAGGGTAAATTGCTGCTGGTACGGTAATTTATGAGCAGCGATTATCTCTATGGGTTAAAATCAGAAGCTGCTTTTACTAGGAATTCAACCAGATAGATTACAGCAATGAGTGATCAGGAATACCCACTATTAGATAGCATAGATCTGCCGATAGACCTGCGGCAGCTAGAGCAGCAGCAGCTTGCTCAGTTGGCAGATGAACTGCGCAATTTTCTGATTGCAACGGTCTCTCGGACTGGTGGCCATCTGGCTGCTGGGCTAGGGGTGGTTGAGCTGACTATCGCCCTGCACTATGTATTCAATACCCCTGAAGATAGGTTGGTGTGGGATGTTGGGCATCAGGCCTATCCGCACAAGATTTTGACCGGGCGGCGTGGACGCATGGCAACTCTGCGACAGAAAGGGGGGCTTGCCGGGTTCCCTAGTCGTGAGGAGAGCCCCTATGACGCCTTTGGTGCAGGCCATACCAGCACCTCGATCAGCGCTGCTTTAGGGATGGCGGCAGCGGCTAAACAGCAGGGAGATGAGCGACAGATTGTGGCAATTATTGGGGATGCCGCCATTAGTAGTGGCATGGCCTTTGAGGCACTCAACCACGCTGGTGCGCTGGATCTGAATCTATTGGTGATTCTTAACGACAATGATATGTCCATCTCCGCTACGGTGGGGGCGTTCCGTAATTATCTGGCGCGTCTGCTCTCTGGTAAGTTTTACACCAAGGTGCGTGAGGGGGGTAAATCGGCGCTGAAGAGCTTGCCCCATATTAGTCGTTTTATGGGGCGCTGGGAGGAGCACACCAAGGGTATGGTGATGCCAGGGACTCTGTTTGAGGAGTTGGGGTTTAACTATATTGGCCCGATAGATGGCCACGATACGACTACCCTGGTGCAGACTTTGGTCAATATGCAGGCGATGAGTGGACCTCGTCTGCTGCATGTTGTCACTCAGAAGGGGAGGGGTTATGAGCCGGCGGAGGGTAACCCATGCTCCTATCATGGGGTGACACCGTTTGATCCGGTAACCGGCAAGATGGTAAAGAGCTCTACCAAGACCACCTATACCAAGGTGTTTAGTGAGTGGCTCTGTGCTGCAGCAGAGCGGCATCCGGAGCTGATAGCTATCACTCCCGCCATGTGTGAAGGCTCTGGGTTAAACCGCTTTGCTGAGCTCTACCCAGAGCGCTATTTTGATGTCGGTATTGCTGAAGAGCACGCCTTGACCTTTGCCGCCGGTATGGCGTGCGAGGGGATGAAGCCGGTGGTGGCGATCTACTCTACCTTTCTGCAGCGAGCTTATGACCAGTTGGTGCATGATATTGCGCTGCAGAATCTGGATGTCACCTTTGCGGTAGATCGGGCTGGGCAGGTGGGGGCAGATGGCCCTACCCATGCTGGTAGTTTTGATCTTAGTTACTCCCGAGCACTGCCCAATATGGTGGTGATGGCACCAGCTGATGAGCGCGAGTGTCGGCAGATGCTGCAGACGGCTCTGGAGTACAATGGCCCGGCACTAGTGCGTTATCCACGGGGTGGCGGCTCTGGCGTTGCCGTGGATAGTGAGTTGGTTACACTGCCTATAGGCAAGGGTGAGATACGTCGTCAGGGGCAGCGTGTAGCTCTACTTGCCTTTGGCAGCATGCTGGCTCCGGCACTGGAGGCGGCGGAGTCGCTGGATGCCACAGTGGCCAATATGCGGTTTGTAAAGCCACTGGATGAGGAGCTGATCGAGACCTTAGCTACTAGCCATGACCTGCTGGTGACAGTAGAGGAGGGGGTAGTGCATGGTGGGGCCGGTTCGGCAGTGAATGAGCTGTTGGCACGGCTTGGTCAGCGGGTAAAGATACTAAATCTCGGCCTGCCAGATCGGTTTGTTGGACACGCCTCAGCAGCAGAGCAGCTGGCTGAGTGTGGTCTGGATAGTGCCGGAATAGTTAAGTCGGTCGAGGAGTTTGATACGGTTTAACGTTGTAGTATAAAAGAGGTTTGTGGGATGGGCGATTCGCCCCGATTGCGGGGGCGGTCTGATTTGCCTCTACTGCCCCTCTGCCTCCTGTTTCTCTTTTAA
>CBFDBF010000287.1:0-2394 GCA_965602975.1 uncultured Gammaproteobacteria bacterium
TCTTGAATGAAGGCAAGCAAAATGCCATCCTCTATTTTGGAGGTAATGGGGAGGCTGTAGAGTACAATGCTCCTCAGTTTATCGATCTATTTCCAAATCACACCATATATCTGGTTAAATATAGAGGCTATGGAGGCAGTACAGGCGACCCCTCTGAAGAGAAGATATACTCTGATGCTTTGAGTATACTTGATAGCCTTAAGCTGAAACATTCAGCTGTTTCTGTTATTGGCCGGAGTTTAGGCAGTGGTGTTGCAACCCTTATTGCCTCAAAGAGAGATATTGATAGATTGGTGCTGATCACCCCTTACGACAGCATTAAAGCCATAGCGCAAAAAACATTTCCAATCTTTCCGATGTCCATTTTATTGAAAGATAGATATGACTCTATTGGCAGGGCTGGATCTATTAAGGTAGATACCCTGCTGTTAGTTGCAGAAAATGACAAGGTAATAAAGAGATCACATAGTGATAATCTGGCCACAGCATTGGATGCGGCAACTCTCTCTATGGTGGTAATTAAAAACAGTGGGCATAATTCGATCTCTAATGCTCCAGAGTACTCTGAATTGCTAGCGGAGTTTATTGCAAAATAACGGCTGCTCCTTGGCAGTTATACCTTAATAACTCAAAGAGTTACCAATTGTATATCCTTGGTCAATAGCCCAGATGAATCACTACTAAAAACGGCATTAAATGCGCTTTATCTATCGCTGCATACGAATATCACACTCGTTTGTCCTCTTCGTCGATTACAACCACAAGGTTATTACTTACACTATTTTCAGAAAATTCCTACAACAGAGAGTAGATAGCACGTGGTAGCATCTATGCATGCTTCAGTCATTGGGCTGCAAGTAAAAATCAAGAGTGGCTATTAGTGGATGGTTGAGTCGCTAGATTAGTATTAACTGATATGGATGGAGATTAATATGAAAAAAATAAATTCGATAATTTTTACTGGCTTGCTATTGGCATCTGCTGCTGCCAATTCTCAGATCATAACTGTCGATTATGTGGGTAATGTTACCGCTGTAGGTTCCATGTTAACAGGAGATGGAGTCTCTATTGGTAATGGGGTAAGCGGCTCTTTCTCATACGATACAGAGATGAATGGTGTCCTGTCTGCTTTTACTATATCAATAGGTGGTTTTAGTGCTGTTATGAGCGGTGCTGGTGTACTTAGTGTACAGAACGACCAACAAAATGGTTCAGCGACACTGCCAGCAGATGGCTTAACCGTTTTTACGGGTTCAACCACAAGCCCTGCACTGAACGGTTATACTAATCCATCGATGCAGTTCGGTTTGCTAAAAGAGAATGTAGCAGGGCAATTATGGAACGATACCTTGCCGCCTGATACGGCTGACTGGGCGGGTGTTTCCATAGCAGATGTAAATGCCGCAGACTGGCACTGGATGGATTTTGGATTATCAACCACCCACTTTTCTGATGATCAAATACGTTGGAATGTTGAGGCGTTCAGGGTGTCTGCCCAAGATGGAGTTCCTGCAGTACCAGTACCCGCAGCTGTCTGGTTGTTTGGTAGTGGCCTGGCTGGTTTATTAGGTGCAGCTAGACGCAAAGCTCGTTCCTAGTAGTAATTCTTAGTATTTAAGTAGCGATAGCCCCGTCATGGAACGGGGCTTTTTTTGTAGTATTGAAGGTATGTACATGCTTGGTTACTCCCTATCTTAAACATATATATTCAGGTATGTATTGAGTCATTGCCAGTCAGGTGTAATCAATGATCTCCCGCAGTACTACCGTGGCATAGCTACCCTTGGTCAGGGTGAACTCAAGCTCTAGGCTCTCCTCTGTAGGCCATGACCAGCTTAGGTCGGCAACCCGTAGTCGCAGGGCGCGGCGCTCCTGTTTTAGGCCGAAGTTTTCCAGTCCGGCACGCCACGGTTTGAGTGGTTGCAGGATCTCTTGCTCTAGCTCTGCAGCCTCCATGCTAAGATCAGTTTTGCCGCGGCCATATAGGGGGCCACTGGGGTGGATCTCTAGCTCTTTAGTACGGCGGATGATTTCAGTATCTATCTCCTCTAGCGGGAAGATTGCGCGACGCCCATCTAGCTGCATAAGATCGCCTGGTAGTGGTGAGTTCCAGTTGCCACTAGCTACCCGGGTAGCGAGAACCTGGTTGAAGAGATAGGAGCGGGCGGCAGAGATATAGATTCCACGTTTGCTCTGGCCCAATTTTTTCAGGCTACCGGCAAAGAGCTGTTCTGCCATGCTAAGGTTTTTCTCTTGATGGCCAAAACGCTGCTCTCCAAAGTAGTTTGGGACTCCCTGTTGCTTGATCGTTGTAAGGCGTTTTTCTATTTGGGTGTGGTTACCTTGCAGCTCCCTTATAAGGATACGGAAGCGGTTACCCTGCAGGGCACCACG
>CBFDBF010000288.1:0-2379 GCA_965602975.1 uncultured Gammaproteobacteria bacterium
AGTCACCCTATGGTTGAGATTAAAGTGATCACCTCACGCTCTATGGCGGGGACTCCTGTAGCTGAGCTGTTTCCAAATCTGCGTGGTTATATAGACCTCTCTTTCTCGGCACCGGAGGTGGAATCATTGACCGGTTGTGATCTGCTCTTTTTTGCCACACCTAATGGTACGGCGATGCAGTTGGTGCCCGAGCTGCTACAGGCTGGTAGTAGAGTAGTCGATCTGGCGGCAGATTTCAGGCTGGATGATGCAGCACTGTGGGAGCAGTGGTATGGCATGCCTCACTCTTGCCCAGAGTTGTTGGAAGAGGCGGTGTATGGCCTGCCAGAGATGAACCGTGAGGCAATTCAAGGTGCCAGGTTGGTGGCCAATCCTGGCTGCTATCCTACTGCGGTCACCCTCGGCTATATGCCACTGATCAAGGCTGGCCTGTTGGCATCAGATGGATTGATAGCTGATGTAAAGTCAGGGGTTTCAGGTGCTGGACGCAAGGCGGCTATTCCCACCTTGATGGGCGAGTGTGGTGAGAGCTTTAAGGCCTATGGGGCAGGTGGACATAGGCATATGCCGGAGATCTCTCAGAGCCTGACACTCCTTGCCGGTAGCTCTATAGGGCTAACCTTTGTGCCTCATTTAGTGCCGATGGTCAGGGGGATATGTGCTACTCTCTATGGGAGATTAACAACAGACGTTGACTTGCAGTCACTATTTGCGGAGCAGTATGCAGATGAGCCGTTTGTCGATGTAATGCCTCTGGGTCAGCATCCAGAGACGCGGGGTGTACGAGGTAGTAACGTCTGTAGGATAGGTTTGCACCAGCCCCAGGGGGGGGATACGGTGGTTGTACTATCGGTTATCGATAATCTGGTGAAGGGCGCGGCAGGCCAAGCGGTACAGAACATGAATCTGATGTTTGGCCTGGATGAGAAAATGGGGCTGGATATAGTAGCTCTACTACCTTAGGGGGTCTATCATTACTCTATTGAGCCCCAATATATCAGAGGTAGTTACTGTTTATGGGGATTTAAGGCTAAGAAATTTGTTGCGACAGCAGGTCTTGGGTTAGATAATGACATTTATTTTACACGAGAGAAGATGCACCCCAACACCTAGTATCGATTACTATCATCGGTGTTGGCGGATAGTATTGGCTGCACTGTTTCTGTTTTTTCTCTTAGTGGTGGCCACCTTTTTCAGTGTGCGGCAGTGGTATCCTGAGGTTATGTCTAATGAGAGTTTTGTATCTGCTCCTGTTGATATGCAGCAGGAGGAGCAGAGTGTATCGCCACAAGAGGGTACGAGTCAGCTGCGCCAACAAGTGGTTGAATTACAGCGTCGGAGCCAAGTAGATAAGGAGACGCTCAGGCTGACCAAGGAGGAGCTTCGGGGTTTGCAGGATGAGCGGTTGCGTCTGGAGGGGGAGGTGGCCAGATTGCGTGGTCTGGTGGAGCCAGGAAGCAGCAAAAATAAGTTGCGCATACAACATTTTCGTCTACACAGGATGCAGCGAGCAGATCGTTATCGCTATCTGTTTACAGTAAGCAAGGTGACCGAGAGCTCTAATTATGTGGCTGGACGAATCTGGGTCACGGTTTACGGTAATCAGGGTGGCAGTCAGAGTAGTTTGCCACTAAAGTCAGTAACTACAAGTAGCATAGAGAGTCTGAAGATGCGTTTTAGGCAGTTTCAGAAGGTTGAGGGAGTGTTGCAGTTACCACAAGGATTTGAGCCTTTGAGTGTGACTATTGAGGTGAGGCCAGAAAGTGGCAAGATAGCCCCGGTTAAGAGTAAGTTTGACTGGGTTGTTACTGGGTAGAGGAGATTAGTGATGGCGCGATTTAAAAAGAGCAAAGCCCCAAAGATAGCCACCGTGATTGGTGTTGGCACCAAGATCAGTGGTGATATTGAGTTTTCTGGGGGGCTGCATGTGGATGGAATCATCCGGGGTAATGTGATGGCTGAGCAGGATAGTGAGTCGGCGATTACCCTGAGTGAGAACGGTATGATCGAGGGAGAGGTGCGAGTCTGCAACATTGTCATCAACGGTAAGGTAAATGGGGATGTCTATGGGAGTCAGCGGGTTGAGTTGGCTCCAGACGCCAAGGTTAATGGTACGGTCTATTACAATCTGTTGGAAATGGCCATGGGGGCCGAGATAAATGGCCAATTGGTGCATTCAGTTGATCAGGAGACGCGTCGTCTGAGCTATGATGGTAGCGTGGATGATGCAGATGCCAATGCAAATTCTAGCGAAGAGACGGCTAGTGTCCCTCCTGATGCAGTAACTAATAAGCGTACTGCCGCCAAGCGGTAGTCCTGAATAGAGCAAGGGTTTCTTTATATTATGAGTAGTGTAGATCTTAACTCTCCGATAGTCTT
>CBFDBF010000289.1:0-2367 GCA_965602975.1 uncultured Gammaproteobacteria bacterium
GGCAGGAGTATTGAGACCGCCAACAAGATAGCAAAGATGGCCGGGCAGATGGGTGGGGTTAAACGTACCAGCCAGAATCTGCAAATAGTGCGAGTAGATGTGGAGCGCAACCTGCTGCTAGTAAGAGGTGCTGTTCCGGGTGCGCCTGGGGGTGATGTGATTATCACACCAGCTATAAAAATGTTGAATAAGGGTTAAGTGATGGACCTTAAAGCGATAGCAGGTAGCGCGGGTAAAGGTAAGACTATCAAGGTCTCCGATGCCGTATTTGCTGCCGATTATAATGAAGCGTTGGTGCACCAGGTGGTTACCGCCTATATGGCAGGGGCGCGTTCTGGGACCAAGGCGCAGAAGAGTCGTTCTGCAGTTTCAGGTGGTGGTGCCAAGCCATTTCGGCAGAAGGGCATGGGTCGCGCTAGAGCGGGTACCATCCGTAGTCCGATATGGCGTAGTGGTGGAGTCACCTTCGCTGCTCAGCCACGCGATTACAGCCAGAAGGTTAATCGTAAAATGTATCGTGGAGCTATGCGCTCTATTCTCTCAGAGTTGGTGCGCAGTGAGCGGCTAGTAACGGTGTCACAGTTTGTAGTAGAGGTGCCAAAGACTAAAGAGCTACGCGCTATGCTGGATAAGATGAAACTGAACGGTGCACTGATTATTGCGGATGATCCAGATGAGAATCTATACTTGGCAGCACGCAATTTGTATGGCGTTGATGTCTGTAGGGTAGAGGATGTGAATCCGGTTGATCTGGTAGGTTTTGGTAGCATAGTAGTTACCGCAGATGCGATGGCTAAACTTGAGGAGCGGCTGGCATGAACAGAGAGCGATTGATGCAGGTTCTGCTGAGCCCAATAGTCTCTGAAAAGAGCACTATTATTGCTGATACAGCGCGCCAGTTTGCCTTTAGGGTAGCCCCGGATGCGACCAAGCCGGAGATCCACAAGGCAGTGGAGTTGATGTTTGACGTTAAAGTAGAGCAGGTGAGAGTGGTTAATATCAAGGGTAAGACAAAGCGTTCTGGGCAGATTATGGGGCGCAGAAATGGCGTGCGTAAGGCGTATGTTAAGTTGGCTGCAGGCCACGATATAGATTTTGGAGCGGGTGCTTAACAGCGCCGCTAAAGTAACGGTTTAGAGCGGAAGTAAGATATGGCTATTGTTAAAAGTAAACCTACTTCACCCGGACGGCGGTTCGTGGTTAAAGTGGTTAACCCGCATCTACATAAGGGTGAACCACATGGTCCGCTGGTAGAGAAGAAGAGCAAGAGTGGTGGCCGGAATAATAATGGTCGTATTACCACTCGGCATCGCGGTGGTGGGCATAAACAGCGTTATCGTATTATTGACTTTAAGCGCAATAAAGATGGTGTGCAGGGTGAGGTTGAGCGTCTGGAGTATGATCCAAATCGTACCGCCAATATCGCCTTGATCAAGTATGCTGATGGTGAGCGTCGTTATATAATTGCGCCGCGTGGCATCAGAGAGGGTGTTAGTATTGTCTCTGGTGATGCTGCCCCGATCAAACCGGGTAACTGTCTGCCACTGCGCAATATTCCGCTTGGTACTACCGTGCACTGTATAGAGCTTAAGGCAGGCAAGGGGGCGCAGATAGCGCGCTCTGCTGGAACCTCAGCACAGCTAGTGGCAAAAGATGGCGAGTATGTAACTCTACGTCTGCGCTCTACTGAGATGCGCAAGGTGCGGAGTGAATGCCGAGCAGTAATTGGCGAAGTGAGTAATCAGGAACACTCACTACGTAAGTTGGGTAAGGCTGGGGCCACGCGCTGGCGTGGGGTTCGTCCCACCGTACGTGGTGTAGTTATGAATCCGGTAGATCATCCACATGGTGGTGGTGAGGGTCGTACCTCTGGTGGACGTCATCCGGTAAGTCCGTGGGGTGTCCCGACTAAAGGTTACAAGACACGTACCAATAAACGTACAAACAAGATGATTGTGCGTAAGCGCAATCGCAAGTAGAGGTGAGTTAAGGTGCCACGTGCAATTAAAAAAGGGCCGTTCGTAGACCATCATCTGATGCAGAAGGTGGAAGCAGCGGTAGCAAGCAAGAGTAAGCGTCCAATCAAGACATGGTCGCGCCGTTCTATGGTGCATCCAGATATGGTTGGGTTGACTATTGCGGTATATAACGGCCGTCAGCATGTTCCTGTGCTGGTTAGTGAGAACATGGTTGGTCACAAGCTAGGTGAGTTCGCTTTGACTCGTACCTATCGTGGTCATAATGCGGACAAAAAGACATAAGAGCGGGGTAGAGTGATGCAGGCAGTAGCAAAATTAAGACATGCGCGTCTCTCGGCCCAGAAGGGTCGGTTGGTTGCGGATCAGGTCAGAGGAATGCCAGTTGAGC
>CBFDBF010000290.1:0-2361 GCA_965602975.1 uncultured Gammaproteobacteria bacterium
GATCCGGTTGATTGGTCATTCTACCTGCCATCGGTACCGATAACCTGACATTTAGCGGTACCGATGGATAGACATAAAGCCTCAACAACGTGTCAATTAATGCAGAAAATTAAAGAGCCTGATTGATCTGTTTTTGTCCTGGCGGTACCTGCCACCCCCCCTATCTCCACATCCTCTCAATCAGAGCAGGAATTAATTAGAGGCACACCAGCTCACGCATGATTCTGATAATAGTAACCTGGATACATATTCAGTTATAATCATTCGATCAGGCGCCTCACCCCGGTATTAAGGCTGAGAGCGCAACATACATAACAACTGTTTCTCTCGCCATAAACAGGTAACAAAAACACCATGAGGAGATAAAGTGGGTATAATACCTGCATTGGGCCATCTATATTGATGTACCACTCTATTACTGATAGCTCAGCTGACCCCTATGCTGTAACTACAGACAACCTGCATAAACAGCTATCCTGGCTAGAGGAGCATGGCTTTGAGGTGGTCTCCCTTGCACACCTGCTCCAGTTGATTCAGAAGCAAGAGCACAGCAGTTTATACAAAACAGTCGTCATAACATTCGATGATGGCTGTGCAGACTTCATTAGCAACGCACTGCCAGTACTGCTGGATCACGGTGCAACTGCCACCGTTTTCCTGGTTACTGGCATGTTTGGTGGCACAACCAAATGGAACACGCATGGGCCGGATGTACGACTTATGACCAAAGATGAGGCGCTCCATATAAAGAGCCAAGGTATAAGCCTGGGGAGCCACACAGCAACACATATGAATCTTGCCGTTGCCGACAGTAGCGATCTGCAGCGACAACTTGAAGAGTCATATGATGTACTAACCCACCTCGGTGAATCTTTTCACACCCTCTCCTACCCTTGGGGTCAGTGGTCTCCCCAGATTGCCTCTACAGTAAAATCATCTGGCTATGAGTGTGCTCTGATAGTAGGCGAACAGACCAGCTTTACCACCGATAATATCTACTCTCTTCCGCGTATAACCATGACACAGCAGATGGACATCACAAAGTTTAAATCCCTATTGACCAGAACCAATATGGAGAAAATACTACGTAGAAAATACAGAGCGCTATACGAGACAAGATTAGGTACTATGATACACAACACCATTAAGAGTAGAGTGGCAAAAGGCAGGATAGTTTAAACATGTCTATACAGACCTCAAGTGAGCGTATTCCGAACCAAGATATCCCTGTCCTTCTGACCATTTTCAATCGGCCAGATAAGACAAAAGCGGTCATAGATAATTTACGCGGCATCAAACCAAAAAAACTTTTTATCGCTGCTGATGGCCCCCGATCAAACGTACCGGAAGATCTTGATAAATGCCGTTTGGCCAGACAGGAGGCGACCAATATTGACTGGGATTGTGATGTTACAACCCGGTTTCTTGAGGATAATATTGGGTGCGATCCCGCTGTATCTACTGCCATTGGATGGTTTTTCCGAAATGTAGAGTACGGTATTATTTTAGAGGATGACTGCCTTGTCGATGATCAATTTTTCTCATTCTGCGGAGAACTCCTGGTAAAGTATGCTAACGATAAGAGAATAATGCAGATATCATCCCTCTCTCCATATGCAGCCAGGGAGCACCCTTACGACTACCATTTTAGTCGTACATTTCGATGCAGTGGTGGTTGGGGCACATGGCGTCGCGCATGGCAACACTATACATCTGATATGCATATATATAGGGATAGAGAAGCGCTTGAAATATTAAAAGCTTCTTATCTGGATTATTATGAATGTTTACGGATACATAGAAAACTTATAGCCTACAATAGTGGTTCAGTAACAATATACAAAAATGGTTCCTTGTTAATACAGTATTGGGCACACTGGGATTTTCAGTGGTATTTGGCATGCGCTGCACAAAATGGACTGTGTATCGTCCCTGAGAAGAACTTAATGGTTAATCTAGGTTTCGATGAAGATAGTACCAATACAAAAAATCCGAATAATCCAATTTTCGAAAACTTACAGGTTCAGCAGCTCCGGTTTCCATTACGACACCCCGAGCTTGTTTACGCGGATAGTAGACCGGAGAGAAGTCTAAAGAAAAAAATTTACCACAATCTCCCACTTAAGAGCCGCTTTATGTATATCTTGCGTAGAACATTAGGGGCTATCCACTATCTGCGTGATGTGATGCCATTTGGATAGCACTGCTATCAAACTCAATACATTATATATAACAAATGAACATAAGGATTAAAAAATGGGTGTAAAAAGAATAGCCAAAAAGATATGGCTGGCACTAAGTGCTATCCGACTTACACCGCACATATTGTGGATGCAATACCATCCATCACAAGAGTGCATA
>CBFDBF010000291.1:0-2336 GCA_965602975.1 uncultured Gammaproteobacteria bacterium
TATTTTACGGTTTTACTGTTGGTGCAGTGCTGCTCTGTTTTGCCGGGTCGGTTCTCTCTGAGACTGAGCAGGCAGATGTAGTAGATACTCGAATACTGATAGATATATCCGGCAGTATGAAGAAAAATGATCCGCAGAATTTGCGGCGACCCGCACTACGTCTACTGGTTGGCCTGTTGCCGGTGGATTCTCGAGCTGGGGTCTGGATATTTGGCCGCTGGGTCAATATGCAGGTGCCGTTGGGTAAGGTGGATGCATCCTGGAAAAAGCGGGCTATGGAGGGGGCGTCCAAGATCCACTCCAGGGGGCTGTTTACTAATATAGAGGGGGTATTACAACGCTCCATCGCTGATTGGGAGGGGGTCTCTAACAAATATCAGCGCCACCTTGTTCTATTGACCGATGGAATGGTGGATGTGTCGAAAAAACCGGCAGAGGATGCAGCTTCACGCCAGCGCATTCTTAATGAATTGCTTCCCAAGATAAAAGAGTATGGCGCGACCCTGCATGCGGTCGCCCTATCGGAGCGTGCCGATCATGAGCTGCTACAGCGGCTGACCAGTGAGACTAATGGCTGGTATGAGCAGGTGAATGATGCAGCTCAACTACAGCGGGTGTTTCTGCGTATCTTTGAGAAGGTCGGTAATCCAGATAGCGTCCCACTGAAAGACAACCGTTTCCAGATCGATGCCAGTATTGAGGAGGCGACACTGCTGGTGTTTCGAGATGAGGGGGCAGCAGCAACCGAGGTAGTGATGCCTAGTGGTAAGAGGTTTACTGCCAAGGATCTACCAGATGGTATCAGTTGGCATCGGGATGAGGGGTACGATCTGCTCACTATCTCTAAACCGGAGGTGGGGGAGTGGCTGATTCAGGCGGCACTTGATCCAGACAACAGGGTGATGGTGGTTACCGATCTAAAAATGCAGGCATCAGATCTCCCCAGTCGAGTGTTGCAGGGGGAGCATCTACCACTACAGATTTACTTTACCGATCAAGGTAAGAGTATAACTAGGGCAGAGTTCCTGGATGTGGTGAATATTAGAGCGGAGCAGTCTGATAGCAGCGGTCCCAGGGAGTCACGGCCGGTCTTTGATGATGGCAAAAAGGGGGATGAGGCGGCGGGTGATGGTATGTTCACCTTCCTGTTTGGGGATGGAGTCGCAGAGGGGCGGGTAGATTTAGTGCTGGCAGCAGAGGGTAAGACCTTTGTGCGTGAGAAGCGCTACTCTATAGAGCTGTTGCCAGCGGCCAAACTGGAATCTAAAGAGATGGAGCGTGAGGGTGTCGCTGGGGTAGCGGTTAAGGTCATGGTGGACAGTGAGTTGGTGACTATAGATAGTGTCAAGCTAGAGGCCAATCTAATATCGATCACAGGAGAGTCAGTAGCGGTACCACTTAGTGTCGGTACAGATGGTAGCTCATGGGAGGCGTGGGTCGATAGCAGTGCCCTGCTAGGGGAGTGGAATTTAGGGATAGAGTTGAGCGCAACCACACCTGCGGACAAGCCATTGCAGCTAGATCTGGGGCCGGTCACAGTTGCAGGTAGTGCCGAGCCGCCACCGTCGGTAGAGGAGCCACCACCAGTCGAGCCGGAACCAGCACCAGAGTCAGCACCAGAGCCAGCACCAGAGCCAGAACTAGAGCCAGAGCCAGAGCCAGAGCCAGAAGAGGAGGAGTCCATGCTCTGGATGATCATTTTAGGGGTGACCAATCTGCTCCTGATAGTAGGTGGTGGTCTCGGTTTCTGGTTTATGCGTAAGCGTGCCGCTACAGATGGGACAGAGTTGATGGATGCTGATGTGGAGAGTACGCAGGAGGCGAAAGGTGAGAGTTGATCCTATGTTAATCACTCTGTTGATTGAGATGTTGGTGGTCACCTCAGCCATCGCCATAGGGCTATTTGTACTCTCTTTTCTACGTAAGAAGCGGGACCGCAAGGCGGTGCAGGCGTTGGTGGCCAAGATCAAGGGTGGCCAGGAGCAGCGTCTGGTCGAGAGTAGAGCGCTGTTGAGCTCTAAATTTGGGTTGGATGAGGAGCAGGCAGTTGAGCAGGCGGCCAAGATAGATAGCGCTGAGAGAGGTTTCTATCAGAGCATGGTGACTGCCTACCTGCAGCGGGATCATACGGTGATTGAGCAGCTGGATGTGAAGTTTATGGAGGTGGTTGAGAGCTATCGTGCACTTGCCCCAACTGGAGTAGAGGATGGTGGTCAGGAGGAGATAGAGCGGTTGCAGGGTGAGGCGGAGCGCCTCTCTGCCGAGCTAAAGAGTACTATGGAGACTATGGGTGGGGTGTTGAATGACTACTCATCTGTCCTTTCTGGTAGTACGCG
>CBFDBF010000292.1:0-2330 GCA_965602975.1 uncultured Gammaproteobacteria bacterium
TGTTTGTTCTGTATAAATTTGTTACCGGTACTCTGGAGCCGTTTAACGGCACGCTCTATACCTGGATGGTGGTTGATGGTTTGCGGATGGAGGTCGGTTTTCTGGTGGACCACCTCACCGCCGTGATGATCTCAGTGGTCACCTTCGTCTCTTTCTGTGTCCATATCTACACCATCGGCTATATGGCAGATGATGAGCACAACTGGCCAGAGGAGAGTCTGGCTGGACGCAACAGCTATCAGCGCTTCTTTAGCTATATATCACTCTTCACCTTCTCCATGTTGATGCTGGTGATGTCGAATAACTTTCTGCAGCTCTTCTTCGGTTGGGAGGCGGTAGGTCTGGTCTCATATCTGTTGATCGGTTTCTGGTCGGTACGTCCAACCGCAGTCTTTGCCAATCTGAAGGCGTTTCTAGTAAATCGGGTGGGCGATTTTGGTTTTATCCTGGGTATTGCTGCAGTAGCCATGTACACCAACAGCCTGGACTATGCTGAGGTGTTTGCGGCAGCTCCGGCGCTGGCCAATACCCAGATCAACATATTGGGTGATAGTAACTGGTCGTTGATGTCGGTGATCGGGATCCTGCTGTTCATCGGGGCGATGGGTAAGTCGGCTCAAGTGCCGCTACATGTCTGGTTGCCAGACTCTATGGAGGGCCCGACCCCGATCTCTGCCCTGATCCATGCCGCAACCATGGTGACCGCTGGTATCTTTATGGTGGCACGGATGTCACCTCTATATGAGCTGTCGGAGACGGCGTTGAGTTTTGTCTTGGTAATCGGCGCTACCACCGCATTCTTTACCGGCCTGATAGGTATTGTACAGAATGACATAAAGCGGGTGGTGGCCTATTCGACCCTATCTCAACTTGGTTACATGATGGCAGCACTAGGGGCTTCTGCCTATGCGGCTGGCATCTTCCATCTGATGACTCATGCCTTCTTCAAGGCGCTGCTGTTTTTGGCAGCAGGTTCGGTCATTATCGGGATGCATCATGAGCAGGATATCCGTAAGATGGGCGGTATTCGTAAGTATATGCCGATCACCTGGTTTACCGCTCTGTTGGGTTCACTTGCATTGATCGGTTTTCCTGGTTTCTCTGGCTTCTTCTCCAAGGATGCGATCATCGAGGCGGTGCATCTCTCCGAGATTGCCGGTTCCGGTTACGCTTACGTCCTGCTGTTTGCTGGGGTGTTTGTAACGGCTCTCTACAGCTTCCGTATGTATTTTTTGGTGTTCCACGGGGAGGGGCCGCGGGATGAGCATGCCAAGCCGAAAATCAAGAATAACCCTGGGTGGTGCTGGTAACCTTTGGTCAGTTTGCCAATACCAACGGGGTTGATGGTTTGCCAAACGGTGGGCCCAATGCTGTTTGGCGGCTGGTTTGACGGGGTGTTGCATGTGCTGCCACAACACGATGTGTTGGGGCAGATGTCCAAGGAGTACCACGGTCCATTTGCCTTTATGCTGCATGGTCTAGGTATGGTGACAGTGCTGGCTCTGGGTGGGCTTGTGGTTGCCTGGTATCTGTATATGCACCGTCCAGATCTGGCTACAAAGATCAAAGGGATGCTCCAGCCTTTATATACCTTGCTGGACAAAAAGTACTGGTTTGATGAGGCCTATCAATTTCTGTTTGCTGGTGGTAGTCGTGGTATCGGCAAGTTGCTTTGGAACTATGGTGATCGCCGTTTGATTGATGAGATTATTATAAATGGGTCTGCCCGGACGGTTGGTTGGTTCGCAGGGGTGGCGCGTAATATTCAGAGCGGTTATCTGTTTCATTATGCCCTCGCTATGATTCTCGGTCTGTTGCTGCTGTTGACCTGGTTTGTGACTCTTTAGGACGTTTTATATGCTTGCAGAATTGCCCATTCTTAGCCTCACCATATGGCTACCGATCATCGGAGGTATACTGGTGCTGGCCAGTGGTGACCAAGTGGCCAACGCCTCCCGCTGGACGGCTTTGGTGGTGGCAATTCTGACCTTTGTGGTGAGCTTGATGCTCTGGTCTGGTTTTGATGCCACTACAGCTAATATGCAATTTGTAGAGAAATCTACCTGGATAGAGCTGTTCAATATCGAGTACTACTTGGGGATTGATGGCATATCTATGCCTCTAATTGTCCTGACCACCTTTATCTCTATCTTTGTTATCATTGCTGGGTGGGAGGTTATTCAGTATAAGCCATCCCAATATATGGCCGCCTTCCTAATCATGGAGGGGGTTATGGTCGGGGTATTCTCCGCCCTTGATGCGATGTTGTTCTATGTTTTCTGGGAGGCGATGCTGATTCCGATGTTTCTTATTATCGGTATCTGGGGTGG
>CBFDBF010000293.1:0-2315 GCA_965602975.1 uncultured Gammaproteobacteria bacterium
CTACGTGACCAATAGTTCCCACATTTACATGTGGCTTCGTGCGTTCGAATTTTTCTTTAGACACTGTTATTACCTCTACTTTAGCGGCTTACTGTTTCTCTGCGATAGCTTCAGCAATACTGCCTGGCACTTCGCTATATTTGGCAAACTCCATACTGTAGGTAGCACGACCCTGAGTAGCAGAACGAAGGGAAGTCGCATAACCGAACATCTCGGAGAGCGGTACTTCAGCACTGATCTGCTTACCACCTGGCCCATCTTCCATCCCCTGCACCATGCCACGGCGACTGCTCAGGTCACCCATAACATCGCCCATGTAGTCCTCTGGGGTAACTACTTCAACCTTCATCATAGGCTCTAGCAGTACCGGCTTGGCCTTGGCTGCCCCCTCTTTAAAACACATGGAGCCAGCAATCTTAAACGCCATCTCCGAAGAGTCAACATCGTGGTAGGAGCCATCATACAGAGTGACCTTCACATCCACGACCGGAAACCCAGCAATAACGCCGTTCTGCATCTGCTCCTGCACCCCTTTATCTACTGAGGAGATATAATCCTTGGGCACAGCACCACCAACGATTGCATTCTCAAACTCATACCCAGCACCAGCCTCTTGCGGCTCAATTCGCAGATAGACGTGACCATACTGACCGCGACCACCTGACTGGCGTACAAACTTGCCCTCCTGCTCGATGGTTTTGCGTATGGTCTCACGATAACTGACCTGTGGAGCACCAACATTTGCCTCCACATCAAATTCACGTCGCATCCGATCTACAATAATATCCAGATGTAGCTCACCCATACCGGCGATGATGGTCTGTCCTGACTCCTCATCGGTATGCACTCTAAAAGATGGATCTTCCTGCGCCAGCTTGCCCAGCGCCACACCCATCTTCTCTTGGTCGCTCTTGGTCTTGGGCTCCACCGCTACCGCAATAACCGGCTCTGGAAACTCCATACGCTCAAGAGTAATAACATCTTTCAGGTCGCACAAGGTGTCGCCAGTAGTAACCTGTTTCAGCCCCACAGCAGCAGCGATATCACCTGCCCGAACCTCTTTGATCTCTTCACGGTTATTGGAGTGCATCTGCAAGATACGCCCAACCCGCTCTTTTTTACCTTTGACCGAATTCAGTACAGTATCGCCGGACTGGAGCACCCCGGAGTAGACCCGAAAAAATGTCAAGGTACCAACATAAGGGTCGGTTGCAATCTTGAATGCCAATGCAGCGAATGGTTCATCATCCTTAGGTGGACGAGTAGCCTCAGTCTCATCAGAGTCATCCAGCACCCCGGTAATAGCCGGAACATCTAACGGTGACGGCATATAATCTATCAGCGCATCCAACATCGCCTGCACACCCTTGTTCTTAAAGGCTGTACCACACAACATCGGGACGATTTCATTGTTCAGGGTACGCGCGCGCAGCCCCTGTTTAATATCATCTACGGAGAGATCTCCATCCTCTAGGTACTTCTCCATCAAATCATCATTAGCCTCAGCAGCGGCCTCTACCATATGCTCACGCCACTCATCACAAAGACCTTGCATCTCTAGAGGAATATCCTGCTCCTCATACTTAATCCCCATATTCTCCTCTTCCCAGATGATCGCCTTCATCTTAACAAGATCGACCACCCCGGCAAAATCCTCCTCTGCGCCTATAGCCATCTGAATGGGAACAGCATTACTACCCAAGCGATCCTTTACCTGCTCTACTACCCGTATAAAATTAGCTCCAACACGATCCATCTTATTGACAAAACAGAGTCTTGGCACACCATATTTATTGGCCTGACGCCAGACTGTTTCAGACTGCGGCTCCACTCCACCAACAGCACAAAACACTGCACAAGCACCATCTAGCACACGCAGTGAACGCTCTACCTCGATAGTAAAATCAACGTGTCCAGGGGTATCGATAATATTGATGCGATGCTCTTTATGCTGCTGCCCCATACCACTCCAGAAACAGGTGGTGGCTGCAGAGGTGATGGTAATGCCACGCTCCTGCTCCTGCTCCATCCAATCCATGGTGGCAGCGCCATCGTGCACCTCACCGATCTTATGTGAGATACCGGTATAGTACAAAATGCGTTCGGTCGTCGTCGTTTTGCCCGCATCAATATGAGCCATGATGCCAACATTACGGTACCGCTCAATAGGTGTGCTACGTGCCACGTCTAAGTCCCATCCAAAATGTTAAAGAACAAAAAAACCAGATAATTAGAACAATATTCTCATTACCAACGATAGTGTGAAAACGCCTTATTGGCCTCAGCCATACGGTGTGTATCTTCCCTCTGCTTAA
>CBFDBF010000294.1:0-2315 GCA_965602975.1 uncultured Gammaproteobacteria bacterium
ACTATCAGCATCTAGCCACTCTCCGTTGATATAACACTGCTGCCGAAACAGACTACTATCATTCAATTGCATAATGGTGACTCCCATTTATAGTATATTTACAACTCTACCACCTAAAACCACCCCCTACCGCACGTTTTTAACCATACAACTATTGTATGATTAGTGGTTATCCTAAAGAGTTGATGGAGTCAGTATGCGGATTTCAAGATTTATCGATCAGGCAGGAGCCACTAATTACGGCATTATAGATGACAGTGGTGGGGCTGAGCTGCTAACCGGAGAGCTATTCAGCGGGCTACAGAGAAGTGGCGAGAGCACTCTGGTAGCTAAGCTACTAGCTCCGCTGGATCCGCTCAACATACTCTGTATAGGACTTAACTACCATGCCCACGCTAAAGAGACTGGGCAGAAAACCGGGGAGCACCCTATCCTCTTCATGAAATCGACCAGTGCACTCAACCACCCTGAGGATCCAATCCTGCTCCCCGACTGCTCTCTACGTGGGCCGGAAGTTGATTATGAGGCTGAACTGGCCGTGGTAATAGGGCGCAGAGGTAAAGATATCCCGGAAGCTGCCGCTCTGGAGTACGTATTGGGCTACACTTGTGCTAATGATGTCTCTGCACGACGTTGGCAGAAACATAGTGGTGGTGGCCAGTGGGTAAGGGGTAAGAGCTTTGACAGCTTCTGCCCTCTAGGGCCGGTACTGGTTACAACTGATGAGATACAGGAGCCACAAGATCTACGAGTTCGTTGCCTGTTAAATGGAGATGTAATGCAGGATGGCAATACCTCAGATATGATTTTTTCGGTCGCAAAACTTATATCCGAGTTGAGCCGAGACACCACGTTACTACCAGGCACGGTAATCCTCACCGGCACACCAGCAGGGGTTGGAGTGGCACGAAAGCCACCTCTGTTTCTCTCCAGTGGTGATGTGGTGACCATAGATATTGAGAAGATCGGGCAGCTGGTAAACCCGGTAACTACAACATAACGGGCCACTATAGATGCGTAAGACTATCGGTAAATTTCAGGTACAGAACATCATAGCCAAAGGTGCAACCAGCACTATATATCTGGCCAAAGATCAGTTCAGCGATCAAGAGGTAGCGATCAAGCTGGCCAATCAGGCGGTATTTGATGACCCGGTAAATGGATACAAATTCCAGAAAATGTTTATCAATGAGGCGAGTCTGGCTGGCAAACTACGCCACCCCCACATAGTCTCTGTCTTTGATGCGGGTAGTGATGAGGATATGCAGTATATCGTCATGGAGTATATTCGTGGAAAAACCCTGGACCAACACTGCCAACCTGACAACCTGCTGCCATTTGATGATGTCGTCGAAATAATATTCAAATGCTGTAGTGCGCTCGATTATGCGGTACATCATGGTGTTATCCATCGAGATATCAAACCGGCCAACGTCCTGGTGGTCGAAGGCACCGATATCAAGATCAGCGATTTTGGTACTGCGCTGATGGAGAACTCAGATCTAACCCAGATTGTTGACCCGGTGGGCTCACCTGCATACATGTCACCAGAACATATCCAGGGTAATGATATAACCTATCAGGCAGACATATACTCTATAGGCGTGATGATGTACCGCATGCTCAGTGGCCGCCTTCCATTCAAGGCCAAGCATCAACCGGATCTGATCCGTAAAATTATTCAAGATGAGCCAACACCATTAAAGATATTACGCTCCGATATACCTGAGATACTCTCGAAAATAGTAGATAAGTGCATCCAGAAAGATCTCAGCAAACGCTATCAATCTTGGAGTGAGCTAGAGAAAGATCTGGTGTTTGCCAACCACCAGTTAGAGCTACCATCTGAGGATGTATCAGATACAAAACGGTTCAATACTCTGAGGAATCTAACCTTCTTCCATGAGTTCTCGGATGTGGAGCTATGGGAGGTGGTGAGAATAAGCAGATGGCACAAATTTCGGGCAGAGAAGGCACTGTTACAGGAGGGACAGATCGGCGGCTCCCTGTTTATCTTGGCCTCTGGTGAAGCGAGAATCATGCTGGGGGAGAGCAATCTTGGTGATATTGAGACTGGGCAGTGTTTTGGTGAGATGTCCTACATCCACGGCAGACGCCGTCCACGTAGTGCTAGCGTCATCAGTAACAGTGATGTAATGATCATCAAGATTAAGGATAGCGCACTAAAAGAGGCCTCCACCGAACTGCAGAACTCCATTGATAAAGTGCTGCTCGGTATATTGGCCAATCGTCTGGAGAAGACCTCGATAATGGCGGCACTGATTTAGCTTATTGGACTAAAGTCCTACCTATAG
>CBFDBF010000295.1:0-2291 GCA_965602975.1 uncultured Gammaproteobacteria bacterium
TGCATATATCTAGTGAGCTGGGACGTCTGTTGAACCAGACAGATAAGCTGGCGCAGCAGCGTAAGGACCAATACATATCCAGTGAGCTGTTTCTACTGGCTGCGGTTGATGACAGGGGTGAGCTAGGAGAGTTATTGCGTGATGCGGGTGCGGACAGAGAGGTTGTAGAGAGCGCTATCAAGCAGCTACGCAGTGGTCAGAGTGTGGATGATCCCAATGCCGAAGAGCAGCGTCAGGCCTTGGAGAAATACACTATAGATCTCACCGAGCGGGCCGAGCAGGGGAAGATGGATCCGGTGATCGGGCGGGATGATGAGATTCGTCGTATCGTTCAGGTGCTGCAGCGGCGCACCAAGAACAATCCGGTGCTGATTGGCGAACCTGGAGTAGGCAAGACCGCTATAGTTGAAGGTTTGGCGCAGCGTATTGTTAACGGTGAGGTTCCTGAGGGGCTTAAGAATAGGCGTCTGCTTAGCCTGGATATGGCCGGTCTTATCGCCGGGGCAAAATTTCGGGGTGAGTTTGAGGAGCGACTAAAGGCGGTATTGAATGATGTGGCCAAACAGGAGGGCAATATCATCCTGTTTATTGATGAGCTACACACCATGGTTGGTGCAGGTAAGGCGGAGGGGGCGATGGATGCTGGTAACATGCTTAAACCAGCGTTGGCTCGGGGTGAGCTGCACTGTGTGGGTGCTACTACCCTGGATGAGTATCGCCAGTATATAGAGAAGGATGCAGCTCTGGAGCGCCGCTTTCAGAAGGTGGTAGTAGGTGAGCCGACAGTAGAAGATACCATAGCTATCTTGCGTGGCCTGCAGGAGCGGTATGAGGTGCATCACGGAGTGGATATTACCGATCCGGCTATCGTGGCTGCGGCCACCCTGTCACACCGCTATATAAGCGACCGTTTTTTACCAGACAAGGCTATAGACTTGGTGGATGAGGCGGCCAGCCGCATCCGTATAGAGATCGACTCTATGCCGGAGGTTATGGATCGGCTCCATCGGCGCCTGATTCAGCTAAAGATCGAGCGGGAGGCGCTGAAGCGAGAGGATGATGATGCGTCACAGCGGCGGCTGCAGGATCTGGAAGATGAGATCATAAGCAGTGAGAGCGAGTTCTCCGATCTGGATGAGGTCTGGAAGGCGGAGAAGGCGGCGGTACAGGGTACTACCCACATAAAAGAGGATTTGGAACGGATGCGCACCGAACTGGATGCAGCTAACCGTGCCGGTGATCTCACCCGTATGTCAGAGCTGCAGTATGGGCGTATCCCTGAGCTGGAGAAACAGCTGGATATGGCGGCGCAGGCAGAGATGCAGGATATGCAGCTGCTACGCAACAGTGTGACTGAGGAGGAGATCGCCCAAGTGGTCTCGGCCTGGACCGGAATACCGGTCTCCAAGATGTTGGAGGGTGAGCGCGATAAGCTACTGCAGATGGAGGATCTGCTGCATCAACGGGTTATCGGGCAGAATGAGGCGGTAAGTGTGGTGGCCGATGCGGTACGCCGCTCCCGTGCTGGTCTGTCTGATCCAAATCGCCCCAACGGCTCATTTCTCTTTCTTGGCCCTACTGGTGTAGGTAAAACTGAGCTGTGCAAGGCGCTGGCAGAGTTTCTGTTTGACAGCGAGGAGGCGATGGTTCGGATTGATATGTCAGAATTTATGGAGAAGCACTCGGTGGCGCGGCTGATCGGCGCGCCTCCTGGCTATGTCGGGTATGAAGAGGGTGGCTATCTAACCGAGACAGTGCGGCGTAAGCCATACTCTGTAATTCTGCTGGATGAGGTGGAGAAGGCGCACCCAGATGTATTCAATATACTGCTACAGCTACTAGACGATGGTCGCCTGACTGATGGCCATGGACGTACCGTCGATTTCCGTAATACGGTGGTGGTTATGACCTCAAATCTTGGTTCCCACAAGATCCAGGAGCTTGCTGGTGACGCACAGGGAGGTGCTAATGTCGCGGGAAGCAGGATGCTGGAAGCGATTGAGGAGAACTACGATGCGATGAAGCGTGCCGTGATGGAGATTGTAGGTGACTATTTTCGCCCTGAATTCATCAATCGCTTAGATGAGGTGGTGGTGTTTCACCCGCTGCAACAGGAGCATATTCGAGCTATTGCTGCGATCCAGATAGAGTATCTGCGTCAGCGTATGGCGGAGCACGGGCTAGATATGGTGGTATCAGACGAGGTGTTGGATCGGCTGGGAGAGGCTGGGTTTGACCCAGTATATGGTGCCCGTCCGCTTAAGCGTGCAATTCAGCAGCAGCTAGAGAAT
>CBFDBF010000296.1:0-2279 GCA_965602975.1 uncultured Gammaproteobacteria bacterium
GCAGATACAGTAGGGTTGGGGGCACTGCGTATCCTGGATGCAATTCGTATATCTGGTATGGAGAAGAGAACACGTTTCTATCAGGCATCTACATCTGAACTCTTTGGGGATGTTCAGGAGACACCACAAAAAGAGACCACCCCTTTTTATCCCAGATCCCCCTACGCCGCGGCTAAACTATATGCTTACTGGATAACAGTAAATTACCGCGAGGCCTACGGTATGTACGCCTGTAATGGTATTCTGTTTAACCATGAGTCCCCCATTAGGGGCGAAACATTTGTGACCAGAAAAATTACCCGGGCACTATCTCGTATTAGTTTAGGACTACAGGATTGTCTCTATTTGGGCAATATGAATGCAAAACGTGATTGGGGACATGCAAAAGATTATGTAGAGATGCAGTGGCTTATGCTGCAACAGGATGAGCCGGATGATTTCTGTATCGCTACCGGTGTGCAGTATTCGGTAAGAGACTTCTGTAACGCATCCTATGATCATCTCGGTAAAAAAATACGCTGGGAGGGGGAGGGGATAGATGAAAAAGGCTACGATGCAGAGAGTGGACAGTGTATTGTGGCAGTAGATCCACGCTATTTTAGGCCAACAGAGGTTGAGACACTATTGGGTGATCCCACCAAGGCCAAGGAGAAACTCGGCTGGGTCCCAAAGATCACCTTTGAAGAGATGGTGCATGAGATGATGGAGTCAGACCTGCAACATGCCAAGCGTGATGAGTTGATCAAACAGCATGGATACAAGGCCTATGACTACAATGAGTGATGCATTATGCTCGTGCTGTTTTAGTCAGTATTCAGGGTTTAAATATGTATTACATTCACAGTAATATCTTACATGCCGCCCGTCATCCCGGCGTAGGCCGGGATCCAGAGAGTTTAATTAAATACTTGGTTTTAGAACATGTAGAAATGATAAAAGATATAACTGCAGGATATATATAATCTTAGTCATGGATAAGAACAGTAAAATATACGTGGCTGGACACCGCGGTCTGGTAGGCTCGGCCATTATAAGGCGGCTTAAACATAGAGGTTTTGCCAACCTTATTACCAGGACGCATGATGAGCTTGATCTGACAGATCAGAGTATGGTGCGTGAGTTTTTTGCATATGAGAGGCCTGAGTACGTCATTCTTGCAGCGGCCAAGGTTGGAGGGATCCATGCGAATAACAGCTATCCAGCAGACTTTATCTATATCAACCTGATTATAGAGGCCAATGTCATCGATGCATCCTATCGTAACGGGGTTAAACGGCTGCTGTTTCTGGGTAGCTCATGCATCTATCCTAAAGCGGTAGAGCAACCAATGCGGGAGGATGCCCTGCTTACTGGGGTGCTGGAACCGACTAATGAGCCCTATGCCCTGGCCAAGATCGCAGGTATTAAGCTGTGTGAATCATATAACAGACAATATGGTACCGACTATCGCTCAGTGATGCCGACCAACCTGTATGGGCCAGGAGATAACTTTCACCCGGAAAACTCTCATGTAATACCGGCACTTATGCGCCGCTTCCATGAGGCCAAGGTAAATGGAGATAGTGAGGTTGTAGTGTGGGGTAGTGGCAAACCGATGCGTGAGTTTCTGCATGTAGATGATATGGCTGCAGCATCACTGTTTGTTTTAGAGCTTGACCAGTCAACTTATCACTCTAATACTCAGCCAATGCTCTCCCATATCAATGTCGGTACCGGTGTGGATTGTACTATACGGGAGATGGCAGAGACCATGCGGCGTGTAGTTGGGTTTCAAGGAGAGTTGCGGTTTGATGCATCCAAGCCTGACGGCACACCAAGAAAACTGATGGATGTTTCACGTCTTAAATCATTGGGTTGGGAGTATGCAATATCATTGGAAGACGGGTTAGCTAGTACGTATGAATGGTATTTTGGTGAATCTGAATTCAACTAGTAAGTGCAACTCAACCTATCGTTCAGAAGGCAAGCTGCGGTCTATCGTTGATACACGCCGTCGAATTGGTGATTGGGAGGGTTATACAGTGATCGGCAAAGGTTATCAATGTGCCCTGGTGACACTGGTTGAGCGCAAATCAAAATATACTGTCATCCAAGCAAGTTCTGCGCAGAACTGCTGGTACAGTCCATAATGCTGTCATAGAGGGACTGGGCAACCTCGCCGGCCCGCTGGCCTACTGGACCTCGCTGCGAAAGGTGCGCCAGCACGCAATGCCGGCGAGGAGGGTGGCGGTGACCTCATGATCATCGGGCAGGCTGGCAGAGTCTACGACAGGCAGGCC
>CBFDBF010000297.1:0-2275 GCA_965602975.1 uncultured Gammaproteobacteria bacterium
ACCCTGCCACCTGATGGGAGATGCTGTACCGCTACAGGAGTGGGTAGATCGTTTTCTGCAGCATATACGTCACGAACGTAGACTTTCACCGCACACCGTCAACAACTATCGGCGTGATCTACAACGGATCGTGACCTGGTGTCTACAGCAAGAGATTACCGCATGGGGACAGTTGCAACAGCACCAGTTGCGCCAGTTTGTCGCCACTCGCCATCGCGGCGGTATCTCGGGCAGAAGCCTGCAGCGCGAACTCTCGGCACTGCGCGGACTCTACCGCTATCTGCTGCGTGAAGGGGAGGCCGACAATAGTCCAGCTCAAGGGCTACGCGCCCCCAAATCTGGCCAGCGACTACCTGCCACCCTGGATGCTGACCAGCTAGATAGCCTGTTAAAAAGCACAGGGGAGACCCCGCTAGAGCTGCGTGATCTGGCAGTTATGGAGCTGTTGTACTCGTCTGGACTGCGGTTGTCAGAGCTGGTGGCGCTAGATTTGGGCGCAATCGACCTGGAGGGCGATGCCGATCTGGCTGTTACCGGTAAGGGTAATCGAGAGCGCCATGTCCCGGTGGGCGGCAAGGCGCGTGAGGCGATCAAAAGGTGGATAGAGGTTCGCGGTAGCCTCGCAGCGCCGGAGGAGATGG
This sequence comes from uncultured Gammaproteobacteria bacterium, assembly GCA_965602975.1. Taxonomy (GTDB): domain Bacteria; phylum Pseudomonadota; class Gammaproteobacteria; order Chromatiales; family Chromatiaceae; genus CBFDBF01. The sequence continues at coordinate 642 of CBFDBF010000297.1, forward strand.
CACTATTTGTCAGCCAGCGCGGTGGTCGCATCCATGCCCGTACCTTGCAACAGCGGCTCCAGCGCTGGGCCATACAGCATGGCGCTAACCGTGGGCTGCATCCACATATGCTGCGCCACTCCTTCGCTAGCCATCTGTTAGAGTCATCTGGCGACCTGCGAGCGGTACAGGAGCTGCTTGGCCACAGCGATATCAGTACCACCCAGATATACACCCACCTAGATTTTCAGCATCTGGCTCAGGTATATGACGCGGCACATCCGCGGGCTAAAAAACGGGGAAGCAAGGAGTAGAAAAGATCAAACTTATTAACCATGAGGTGTGATTATGAATAGATATATTGTAGCTACTGTTGTGGTGGCAGCGCTGATAGTTACGACAGGCTGTACCCAAGAGGTGCAGAATAAATTTGGTCGGGCGGTACAGAACTATACCGGTACCGACGGTGTTCTGGATGTCTATGCTGGAGATAGGTTGGTCAAACGGTTTATAAAGATCGATAAGATCTCCACTGCTGTCAGTACTAGCGGTAAAGCGGCCAGAGCCTATCGGTATGGCTATGGCGTGCTGGATGAGAACCAGAATATGGTGAAAGATCCAGAGGAGAAGAAGGTCTATTTTGAGTTTAGTGACTATTCGACCAGTTATATATTTTATGCGAACCCACAAGAGTAAGGGCGTAGGAGTTAGTGGGTATTTAGGCACTCCAGAAAGCTGACTAGCTCTGCGCCATGCTCTCTGATCTTATTTACTGAGTCGTGACCGGCGCCCTCAATGATTAGCAGCTCTACCGCTGCATCGGCAGAGTGTTGCTTGATAGCTTTGGCATCGGAGAGCGGCACGATTTTATCCTCGCTGCCGTGCACCAGTAGTACCGGGCAGTCGGTCTGGCTGGCGGTGTATAGTGGGGCAATCTCGGTATAGCTGTGCCCAATTACCCACTGGATGTAGCGTAGTATCAGCGATACCAGAAACCGTGGGAGTAGAGGGTGTTGCATCTGGCGGCGCATCATCCATGCGGGGTGGGCAAAAGCAGAGAGGCTTATGACGGCCGCAATATCATCTCGGCGGGAGGCGGCGAAGAGAGCCGCACCTGCACCTACGGAGTGTCCCAGCAGGACGATTTTAGCACTATCATCAGTCTGTTCCGCTTTAATCCAGTCAGCAGCGGCGGCCACATCCTCAGCAAAGCGTGGTAGTGAAGAGAAACTGGCGGAGTCACTCTTGCCGTGGCTACGCGCATCGAGCAGCAGTACATTCATCCCCGCGTGGTGAAATGGCAGGGCGAGTGGCAACATCAACTCCGCATTTGCCCCCCAACCGTGCAGGATTATGAGTGTGGTTGCGGTTGGTGCTGTCGGTAGCAGCCAGGCGAAGAGCTCTGCCCCTTGGGTAGTAGTAATGCGCACCTCTTTATATTTAAGTCCAAGGGCGGCTGGAGTACCCTGTTCCACCAGACGTGGTGCCATGAACCCAAGGTGGATGGTCACCAGTAGAGCCAGCGTAGCCATGGTGATCAGCAGTAGTAATATGAGTAGCAGATTCATCGGTTGTGGCATAGGGAGCTATGCTCCCCTTGAAATCCTCATAGATACTTACCATTTCAGGTACAATAGCTGATTTTAACAGGTGGG
>CBFDBF010000298.1:0-2264 GCA_965602975.1 uncultured Gammaproteobacteria bacterium
CCCCGTCTTTGCGGATGTAGATCCGGAGAGTCAAAATATCAGTGCTGAGACGATTGCAGCAGTACTGAGTGAAAGGGTGCGGGCGGTTATTCTAGTGCATCTGGCAGGTTGGCCCTGCGATATGGAGCCAATCACTCAGTTCGCCAAAGAGCGTAATTTACTTCTGCTAGAAGACTGCGCCCAGGCACATGGTGCGCTCTATAAGGGTAAACCGGTTGGCTCCTTTGGCAATATGGCGGCCTTCTCTTTCTGTCAGGATAAGATCATCTCCACTGGTGGCGAGGGCGGGATGTTGGTTACCGATAATGAGACACTATGGCGCTCTGCCTGGTCATATAAAGATCATGGTAAAAACCTGGATGCTGTCACTGGAAATGTAGATGGTGTCGGTTTTCGCTGGACACATGATGATTTTGGTACTAACTGGCGCCTGAGTGGTATCCAGGCAGCTATCGGGTTGCGGCAGCTGGCGAAACTAGATCTATGGATAGAGCGGAGAAACAGTAATGCAGCAATACTGAATTCAGCTCTAGATGGATTAGATGCCTTGCGTCTTACTCTACCGCCAACACATATCTATCACGCCTACTATAAGTATTATCTCTTTGTTAGACCGCAACATCTGCGTTCTGATTGGAGTAGAGATCGCATCCTGGAGGCAGTGCGTGCAGAGGGGATACCGTGTGCTTCCGGGAGCTGCAGTGAGGTCTATCTGGAGAAGGCGTTTGATGACTCACCAGCACGGCCAGTAAAGAGACTGCCGGTGGCGAGAGAGTTGGGAGAGACCAGTATTTTGCTGCCTCTACACCCCACCCTTGAGGCCAAGGATATAGATGATATGGTGGTGGCAATACGTAAGGTTATGCGGGTAGCTACAGCCTGACATGTACTCAATAGTTAAGCGCCTGTTTGATCTGGTGGTATCTATTTCAGGACTACTGCTGTTGCTGCCACTGCTCCTGATGATAGCCATATTGATTCGCTGGAAATTGGGTGTCCCGATACTGTTTAGACAGGAGCGACCAGGGCTGAATGGGCGACCATTTACCCTGTATAAATTTCGTACTATGCTGGATAGTCATAGCCAGGATGGTGAGCCACTGTCGGATAAGGAGCGGCTGACGCCATTTGGTCTATTCATTAGAAAAACCAGTCTGGATGAGCTGCCTGAGCTGTGGAACATATTAAAGGGAGATATGAGCCTGGTTGGGCCTCGACCTCTGCTGAATGAGTATTTGCACTACTATTCGACAGAGCAGGCAAGGCGGCATGAGGTGAGACCTGGGTTGACCGGTTGGTCTCAGGTAAATGGTCGTAATGCTGTGGAGTGGGAAGAGCGGCTGGCACGGGATGTATGGTATGTGGATAACCAAACCTTTCTATTGGATTTGAAGATACTTTGGCGTACATTGCTGGTTGTTATGCGTGCAGATGGTATAAATCAAGATGGGCAGGCAACTATGACAAAATTCCGCGGGAGTAGAAAGTGAAGGGGCTGCTCGTGGTCGGTGCCGGGGGCCACGGCAGGGTAGTGGCCGATGCTGCCAGGGAGTGCGGGAGTTGGGGGCGTATCGCCTTTCTGGATGTGCGCTATCCCGATCTTTCCAGCTCTGGTGATTGGCCGGTTTTAGGGGGTGATGTAGATGCGGCTGGTTTGCACGAAGAGTTTTCGGATTTGGTGGTGGCTATCGGTGATGCCTCTACTAGGGTTAGCATGCTAGAGACTTTTCTTTCCCAGGGATTCAATCTGCCCGCCATAGTGCACCCAGATGCCAGCGTGAGTAGGGGAGCAGAGCTGGGAGCTGGGTGTGTGGTTCTTGCTCAGGCTGCGATTAATTTTGGCGCAGTGTTGGGCCGTGGCTGTATAGTAAATACTGGTGCTAGTGTGGATCATGACTGCTCACTGGGTGATGGGGTGCATGTCTCTCCAGGGGCGCATCTATCTGGTGAGGTGACAGTAGGCGGGTTTAGTTGGCTTGGTGTGGGTTCTACGGTGATTCAGCAGGTGAATATAGGTTCTGAGACGACGGTAGGCGCGGGTGCGGTGGTGGCCTCAGATCTACCTAGCAAGGTCACGGCTATCGGGGTTCCAGCGGTAGTTTCTGGCAAATAATGCAAAGTTTTAAGCTTCTACTAGTTAATAGATGGACAGTGATAATCCATGATCTATTGATGATCATGGTTGCATGGCTTTTGGCCTACTGGTTTCGGTTTAACTTGGAGTCCGTGCCACAAGTGTATTGGCAGGCGGCCTGGACCTATCT
>CBFDBF010000299.1:0-2262 GCA_965602975.1 uncultured Gammaproteobacteria bacterium
CTCTCTGTGGTGATCAAATCTGCCCACTCTCGCTTTCCGGTAATCGATGATGATCGTAGCGAGGTGGTAGGTATCCTGCTGGCCAAAGATCTGCTGGCCTATGCTGCTGATAGGTCGCGCCGTTTTGATATTCGTGATCTGTTACGGGCAGCGGTATTTGTGCCGGAGAGCAAACGTCTTAATCTGTTGCTGGACGAGTTTCGGGCCAGCCGTAACCACATGGCTATTGTGGTGGATGAGTATGGAGATGCTTCCGGAGTGGTAACTATTGAGGATGTTCTGGAGCAGATTGTCGGTGAGATTGAAGATGAGCATGACTTCGATGATGGCACTGCCATCCTCAAGCGGAGTAAGTTGGAGTATACCGCCAAGGCTCACACCCCTATAGTTGAGTTCAACCGATACTTCGGTACCGATTTTCCTAGTGATGAGTTTGATACCATCGCCGGTTTAGTCTCCAAGGCGCTCGGCCATATGCCCAAGCGGGGGGAACAGGTAGAGATCGGCCAACTGAACTTCAAGGTAGTACGTGCCGATAGCCGCCGTCTCTATCTGCTAAATATCACTCGATTATCAGCAGTGGCAGAGGGCGACGCTTGAATAGTTGGATGCGTGGCTCTATTGCTATCGCCGCTGGCCTGCTGACACTGCTCGCCTTTGCTCCATTTGGCCTCTTCCTATTTGCCCTGATTGGTCCCGGTATACTCTTCTATCTCTGGCTAGATACCACCCCGCGTCAGGCCTTTCGTGATGGTTGGCTGTTTGCACTGGGGCTGTTTGGGGCAGGAGTCTCCTGGCTGCAGATAAGTATCGATCAGTTTGGCAATGTTGGTAGTCTAGTAGCGTTGCTTATAACGGCACTCTTTATATCGGTTGTTGCCATCTACTATGGAGCGGCCGGCTGGCTGGTGCAGCGTCTGTCTCTGGGGCGTAGTAGGGGTGTTAAGTTGCTATTGGTCTACCCCTCTATCTGGCTGCTGCTGGAGTGGCTGCGTGGCTGGTTGCTTACCGGTTTCCCCTGGCTGGCGCTGGGCTACTCTCAGAGTGACACTCCCCTCAAAGGTTTTGCCCCTGTTCTGGGGGTGTATGGAGTTAGCTTTATGCTGCTGCTGTCGGCTGCACTCCTGTTATTTGCCCTGTTAACAGATGGTAGACGGCGGCTGGTTGCTATCTCTGCAGCCTCTCTACTCTGGATCTCTGGTTGGGTGTTAGATCGGCAGGAGTGGACGTATCCGGTGGGGGAGCCGCTACAGGTCTCTCTGATTCAGGGCAATATTGATCAGGAGAAGAAGTGGCAGCGGGATCAGTTGGACCCGACTATCAAGCTCTACAGTGAGCTCACTCTGGCCAGTCTGGAGAGCGATCTGGTTATCTGGCCGGAGACCGCTATCCCCGCTTTTCTATATCGAATGGATGAGGAGGTGTTGGCACCACTGGCCGCGGCTCTAGCTGAGCACGGGGGGGAGTTGCTGGTGGGGGTACCACTCTGGGACAGTGAGAGGAGGTTCTATTTTAATGCCATGGTGAGTCGTGGTGGCGTGGCAGGCAGCTATCGCAAACGGCACTTGGTTCCACTGGGAGAGTATACGCCACTTAAGATCCTGCTACAGCCGCTGATCGACTGGATGGAGATACCCATGTCTCAGTTCTCTGCTGGTGCAGCGGAACAGTCGCCTATAATTTTAGCTGGCCATCCGGTCGGTATATCTATCTGCTATGAGGATGCCTTTGGTGAGGAGGTTATCACCGCTCTGCCGGAGGCCAAGTTTTTGATCAATGCTAGTAACGACAGCTGGTTTGGGGATTCTCTGGCACCGCCGCAGCATCTGCAGATTGCCCGTATGCGCTCGCTGGAGACGGGCCGCTATCTGCTGCGAGCTACCAATACCGGGATCTCGGCGCTAATCGGTCCCAAGGGTGAGTTGATCGGTACCGCTCCACCGTTCCAGGTGGCTATATTGAACGGTGAGATTCAGCCGCTGATGGGGATGACGCCATATGCAGTTGTGGGCAACTGGGCGGTGGTTCTGTTGGCGCTGCTGCTGTTAGCTTGTGTTAGACTCCCCCTCCTAGCCTCCCCCACTAGTGGGGGAGGAACCACATCCCCTCCCCATTTATAGTGAAAGACCACATCCCCTCCCCATTGGTGGGGAGGGTTAGGGTGGGGAGCATTACTTGGTTCTCTTTGGGACAACTCCAATCACATTGGGGATAGGCCAGGTATCGATGCTCATATTCTGGTTGATAAAGTTGGGCTTAAAT
>CBFDBF010000300.1:0-2241 GCA_965602975.1 uncultured Gammaproteobacteria bacterium
CGGTTGTAGATAGGGGCATCCAGGTCGTAACTGAAGATGCTGATCTGCTGTCTGCCCTGTTGCAGCATGGTCAGGGCGGCTTGATAGCACTCCTCTCTGCCGCGCAGTGCTATTTTACCGGGGCTCTGGCCAAGTATGCTCTGCTGGATGGTAGAGATAGTATCCTGGTCAGCCATTTAGATTTTTTTGGCCTGCTCCTCGGCGTTGCCGGTATAGCTGGATGGGGTCAGTTCACGCAGCTGCTGTTTTGCCTCTGACGGTATCTCGAGATTATCTACAAACTCCTGTAGGGCGGCTTGGGTGATGCGTTGGCCGCGGGTCAGCTCTTTTAGTTTTTCATATGGCTTCTCTATTCCATAGCGGCGCATAACGGTCTGGATAGGTTCAGCTAGAACCTCCCAGTTGGAATCCAGATCGGCTGCCAGGTTGGCACTATTAACCTCTAGTTTAGAGATGCCCTTGAGCAGCGATTGCATGGCGATGCTGGTGTGGGCAAAACCTACGCCCAAATTGCGTATGACGGTGGAGTCGGTTAGATCACGTTGCCAGCGGGAGATCGGTAGCTTTGCTGCCAGATGTCCAAACAGGGCGTTGGCTATCCCTAGATTGCCTTCGGCATTCTCAAAATCTATCGGGTTGACCTTGTGTGGCATGGTGGAGGAGCCGACTTCACCAGCAACGGTCTTCTGTTTAAAATGGCCGATTGAGATGTAGCTCCAAACATCCCGACAGAGATCCAGCAGTATAGTGTTACAGCGGGCGGTGGCATCAAACAGTTCGGCCATATAGTCGTGTGGTTCGATCTGGATGGTGTAGGGGTTCCATTCTAGCCCAATAGAGTGGACGAATTGCTCTGCTAGTTCTGGCCAGTTGATCTGCGGGTAGGCTGAGAGGTGGGCATTGTAGTTGCCAACTGCACCATTGATTTTGCCCAGCAGCGGTATGGCTGCAATCTGCTCTCTTTGGCGCTGTAGTCGGTAGACCACATTGGCCATCTCTTTGCCTAGAGTGGTGGGGGAGGCTGGCTGACCGTGCGTGCGTGCGAGCATCGGTTGGCCAGCATATTGTTGTGCCATCTCTTTGATGGCGGCAATCACCTCATCTAGCTGTTGTAGTAGTTGGCTCCGCCCCTGTTTGAGCATCAGGCCGTGGGCTAGATTGTTGATATCCTCCGAGGTGCAGGCGAAGTGGATAAATTCACTGATAGCTTCTAGCTCGCTGTTGCCTACAATTTTCTCTTTTAGGAAATACTCCACCGCCTTTACATCGTGGTTAGTGGTGCGTTCTATATCTTTAATTCGCTGGGCATCTTCCAGGCTAAAATCGCTGATGATCGTATCTAGCAGGTTGTTGGCAGCCTCTCCCATTAGTGGGACCTCTTTGATCTCAGCATGGGCAGCCAGGGTCTGTAGCCAGCGTACCTCTACTACTATACGCTGCTGGATGAGGCCAAATTCGCTGAATATGGGGCGCAGTTTGGCACTCTTGCTGCCATAACGGCCATCGATGGGGGAGATGGCGGTGAGTTGAGATAAATCCATGGTCTATATCCGACTGTTTGAATTGAAGATTGTTCCTATTATACACCCTGTTTGAGGCATACAATAATAGGATAACAAGGTTTATGGGTAGTGCAGTGGTAGATATAAAAAGTTAATACATTCAGAACCAGGATATTTGTGATATCAGTGATAATGAGAGTTTTGGGCAGTTGGCTTGGAGTCATCTCTTACAGCGGCAGGATATGAGATAACCCATACACCACTCTTTAGCCCAACTGGACTGCTATCTATTGATTAATGCATTAGGTATCACATGAGATTAGTGCAGTGTGGTTTTGGTTTCAGACTGTTGTAGTAACTCTTTGGTAGTACGGAGAATTTTTTTACGCCCCAGCAGGATTTGTAGTTTAGTGCCACCACACTGTCGCCAGAGGATAGCGGCACGCACTCCAGCCAGTAGTAGGGAGCGAATTAGGTTGATATTGCTCTGGTTCTCTAGATGGAGCGGTTCTCCCTGTACCATAATGCGAGGCTGTAGGGTGCTAACAGTTTCGCTGTATAGGTCGGCTAGTTGGGCCAGGATGTTGGGATGTAGCATGGGAAAGTGATCCAGGCGCTTAGTAGCAAGCTGAATACCGTCACTGATTTTATCTAACATAGCGGGCTTTTGTGCCAGTTTACGCTCAAGATGGATCAGGCTGATAATGTAGCGTGTTGTCTCCAGCTCTTTTTTGCCTTT